>NZ_JAFCTF010000037.1:0-889 GCF_049895885.1 Acinetobacter sp. TSRC1-2 | reverse complement strand
TAACCCGAATCCTGCTTAAGCCAATGGTTCCATAATTTGAATTGTTGGCTTATTTCGATGGGTTAATTGATATGCACATAACGAGGCGTAAATTCCACTTAGAAATCCATGAATACTACGTGCCTTACTCGTTACTAAATTGTATTGACCTTTCAATAAGCTGAATAACGTTTCTATTTTATTGCGCTGTTTTAAGTGATATTCATCTGATGCACAGAGTTGAACAGACTGCATGTTCTTTCGATGATAGGTAATCAAATCAATACCTTGATCTTTTAATCTGCTTTTTAACTCTTGGCTAATATAGCCACGATCTGCATAAAGCTTTGCTTCTAAGCCTTCAACCAAATGCTCAACCATTTTGATGTCAGCCACATGTCCATTAGATAAAGCAGAACAAGCTATTTCACCAAAATGATTCATCGCAATATGTAATTTACAGCCATAAAACCAGCCCATCGAGCTTTTACCATGAGATGCAATTTTGGCTAAAGATTTATGGCGTTGAATCCGCTGATTTTTACAGACCGGTAGAGTTGTTGAATCAATCCATAAGTATTGTTTGTATTGCCCTTTCATTAAGGCCACATGCAAAGCATGTAGCGCCAATTGATGCATATTGATCAGATGAATCATTCGTTGATAACAGGGTAAGCCTTTAAATAAATGACTTTTATCCTGTTTCAACCATGAGAAGAAGGCTTTAAAATTACTGAAGTGAGAACACTTATACCAAATGGCGATAAAACTAATTTCCGAGATTGTCAGTTGTGCAGTTCGAACTCTTAAAGCATGACGGCTTTGTTTGAGAAATTTCCAATAAGTTGCTTCAAATTTAAGAAAGAAATCATCAATTAGGCAAAATAATTCGGTACTATTAAACATCAGG
>NZ_JAFCTF010000036.1:0-1298 GCF_049895885.1 Acinetobacter sp. TSRC1-2 | reverse complement strand
GTACTTGAACCGCGTGCCATGAATGAGTTGTTCCCAAACTGGAAGGAAGAAGGCGCACCGTTAAATGTGCCCGTGACTGAAGACAAAACTTTCTTCCTGCTTTCTGATGAAAAATCACAGGAAGCGCCCCACTGGATGGTGCCAAAAACCATGCACAATGATGGCAACTATGTCATCTCGCTCGGCAATGTGGTGCGCTGGTTAGGCACCAAAGCCGAAGAACTTGAAGTTTCCATTTTCCCGGGCTTTGCTGCGTCTGACATTCTGTATCATGCAGATGGTACTGTAAAAGGCATTCAAACCGGTGACATGGGTATCGGTAAAGATGGCGAACCGACGCATAACTTTACTCCGGGTTATGAACTGCATGCCAAATACACCATTTTTGCAGAAGGCTGCCGGGGTCATTTAGGTAAACGCCTGATTGCAAAATACAACCTGGATAAAGATGCTGATCCACAGCACTACGGGATCGGGATTAAAGAGCTTTGGGAAATTGACCCTGCCAAACACAAACCCGGTTTGGTGATGCACGGTGCAGGCTGGCCTCTTGCTGAGACCGGTTCTTCAGGCGGCTGGTGGCTGTATCACGCTGAAAATAATCAGGTGACTTTGGGTATGATTGTTGACTTGTCATACACCAACCCGCACATGTATCCATTCATGGAAATGCAGCGCTGGAAAACCCATCCGCTGATCAAGCAGTATCTGGAAGGTGGCAAGCGGATTTCTTATGGCGCACGTGCCGTGACCAAAGGCGGTTTTAACTCGCTACCGAAGTTCACGTTCCCGGGCGGCTCTTTAATTGGGGATGATGCAGGCTTCCTGAACTTTGCCAAAATCAAGGGTTCACATACTGCGATGAAATCCGGCATGTTGTGTGGTGAAGCGGTGTTTGAAGCGATTGCGGCTGGCGTAGAAAAAGGTGGTGACTTGGCTGTTGCACGTGTGAGCGAGGGTGAAGACTTCTTCGCCAAAGAACTCACTGCGTATACAGACAAGTTTAACAACAGCTGGCTGAAAGAAGAGCTGTATAACTCGCGCAACTTTGGCCCGGCGATGCACAAGTTTGGCCAATGGATGGGGGGTGCATTTAACTTTATCGATCAGAACGTATTTAAAGTGCCATTTACCTTGCATGATCTGGTACAGGATTTCGGTGCATTGAAAACCGTCGATGCGGCGAACTTTAAGCCGAACTATCCAAAACCGGATGGCAAGCTGACCTTTGACCGTCTGTCTTCGGTGTTTGTATCCAACACGGTACATGAAGAAAACCAGCCGGCGCATTTGAAGCT
>NZ_JAFCTF010000035.1:0-1318 GCF_049895885.1 Acinetobacter sp. TSRC1-2 | reverse complement strand
GAGCCTGTAAATTATTTTGTGTAAGTTCCATTTTTTATAAATGACCTTTTAATCGATCATCAAAGTGAATCGTAAACCAGTTCATCGCCAAACGCCAATTTTGGATGGGCATTGTCCATTTTTTAGAGGCATTTGCTGTGGCTAAATATACAACTTTTCTGACTGAATCATCCGAAGAGAATATCTTCCGCTTTTTCGTCGTATGACGAATCACGCTGTTTAATGATTCTATCGCATTGGTTGTATAAATAGCATGGCGGATTTCTGCTGGATAACTGAATATCGTTCGAATATTCTCCCAGTTAGTCCGCCATGACTCCCCAATCTTCGGATACTGATGATTCCACTGATCACAGAAGATATTCAGTGCGACCAGTGCATTCTCTTCTGTACTCGCTTGGTAAATCGCTTTTAAGCCGGCTGTAACTGCTTTGTAGTCTTTCCAGCTGACGAATCTAAGGCTGTTACGAACAACGTGAACAATGCAGAGTTGAATGTCTGTATGAGGATAAACTGAAGCAATTGCATCGGGAAAGCCCTTTAAGCCATCGACACAGGCAACAAGTATATCCTGCACGCCCCGATTTTTAAGTTCAGTCATCACGGACAACCAGAATTTCGCACCTTCTGTCTGAGCAATCCACATACCTAATAGTTCTTTCTGTCCATCCATATTAATGGCTAAAGCCAGATAAACAGATTTATTGATCACATTAGAATGTTGACGAACTTTGACAACTAAACAGTCTAGATAAATCACAGGGTAAAGACTATCTAATGCTCTGTTCTGCCATTCAGTGACTTGTTCAATCACAGCATCTGTGACCTTACTGATCAGCGATGCAGAGACATCCGCATCATACATTTCTTTAAAAAAAGCCACGATTTCCCTATTCGTCATTCCTTTAGCATAAAGAGATAAAATCTGATCATCCATGCTGGTAATGCGCGTTTGATACTTTTTTATAATCTGAGGCTCAAAAGAGCCATCTCGGTCGCGGGGGATTTCAAGACTTAACTGCCCATCTGGTGTGGCAACGGTTTTAGCACTGAAGCCATTACGAGTATTTCCGCTTTTTTTAGCTTGATGTTTTTCATAACCTAGATGCTCGGAAAGCTCAGTATTCAGTGCTGTTTCTATCATGAACTTTTTAAAGACAGCCGTTAGCTGGTTTAAATCTTCTGGTGTCTTTAAACCCTTAGCCAGTTCGGCTGCCATACTTTTGATTGTTGCTTCATCCATGTGAAGTACCTCTTATAATTATCCATAGAAGGATAAATTAAAACTAAGTACTTACACAAAATTTAGAACAGTCCC
>NZ_JAFCTF010000034.1:0-1375 GCF_049895885.1 Acinetobacter sp. TSRC1-2 | reverse complement strand
TCTGAGCTTTACGACTCGGCATACTTTTCTGGGCCCGGGAACGTTTATTCTGTTTTTCCAACTCTTCATGTTGTTGCTGGATATGCGCCAGGACTGCACCTAACCGTTTATTCTCAACCACTTCATTTTGCTGTAGCCCAGCCAATTTATTGAAGATGCTGTAGTTGAGCTTTCGTCCCTCATACATCAGGGCCACGGTGCCATCCGGATACTCCAGAAATGAAATGTATTGCCCAACAAGCTTATGATTCAGCTCTGTCGGTTCAAGCAGATAAATACATTTGTCATAGGTAATCGTCAGATTCTTCGTGACCTTACGCGGTTCCTGCCAGGTAAAAATATCATCCAGTTCAAGATCAGATTCGGTTAATGGTCGATGTAAATTCTTTGAGTTTCTCGCACATTTGGCGAATTTCTGATTGAAATGTTCAATAAAGCAGGGTAGCCATGTATTGGCCTCAGCAATCGAGCCAATGCCTTCCAGGCGCATCTCCTTGATCAAACGGTCCTGAAGGGTTCTATTCGCTCGCTCTACGCGACCTTTGGCCTGTGGTGAATTGGCGAAGATAATATCAATGTTTAACTCGTTCAGAATCCGCCCAAATTGCGTGATCTTGCTGTCTTGGCTAGATTTCTGATTGACTCGGAATACCGAGTGTTTATCGCTATAAAAGGCCAAAGGCTTGCCATATCGCTCAATGTAGGCTCGGGTTGAAAGCATATAGTCAAAGGTCGTTTCAGCCTCACAAAAGCGCAGATGCAGCAGCTTGCCAGTGGCATCATCGATATACACCAGCAAACAGCATTTGGCGGCTCGGCCTTCAAACCAGTCATGATATGAGCCATCAATCTGGATCAGTTCACCGAAGCAATCCCGGTTATAGCGTGGCTGATATGGACGTTTCAGGCGCTTGGATCGCGGAATCCAGAGCCCATTGGCCGTCATCCAGCGCCGAACCGTTTCTACCGGGATATTCAGGTCAAATATGCTGCTGAGCTTCTCATGCGCCAAGGTGGGTCCAAATCCAAGCAGATGTTCAGAAATAATGGAAAGACATTTTGATTTTAATAACTCATCATGGCGACGATGGCCAGGTTGACCACGACTGGCATGCGCCATACCTGAAACACCATCTTGATTGAGCTTCTGCAACAACCGGGTAATTTGACGGGTGGAAAGACTCAGGATTTCAGCAGCACGGACTTGGGTAATACGATGATCTCGAACGTCTTGCAGTACAGCAAGACGTTGTATTTCTTTATCAGACATAGTGATCAGCATCTATATTTTATATCCAGTCCATGGTGATAAAAACCATCATAAACCAGACATTTTTATTGGTGAGAATATAGACACTTTAAATGGGTTCTAACA
>NZ_JAFCTF010000033.1:0-1640 GCF_049895885.1 Acinetobacter sp. TSRC1-2 | reverse complement strand
TGTTTTATCTATTCATTCATTTATCTTAGTATAGCCTTATTAAATAAACATTTACTCCCTTGGAGAGGTTAGCCATGTTAGATCAAAATACTTCAGCGCAACTTAAAACTTTATTACAACGTCTGGAAAGCCCGATTGAAATTGTGGCATCACTGGATGCTTCTGACAAGTCAGACAAAATTAAAGAATTGGTCACGGAAGTTGCGGCACTGTCGGATCAGGTCACGGCCCGTTTTGATGGTACAAGCTCACGTGCACCGAGCTTCGGGATCGCCAAAGTCGGTGAGCAGCCACGGGTCAATTTTGCCGGCTTGCCGATGGGGCATGAATTTACCTCACTGATCCTGGCATTGCTGCAAGTATCGGGTTATGCGCCGAAAGTATCGGATGACGTATTGGCTCAAATCAAGGGTTTAAATTTAACTGATGATTTTGACGTATTTGTTTCCTTAAGCTGCCATAACTGTCCAGACGTGGTGCAAGCCTTGAACCTGATTGCGATTCACAATCCGGGTGCCACAGCGACCATGATTGACGGCGCATTCTTCCAGGAAGAAGTGGAACAGCGCAAAATCATGGCAGTACCGATGCTGTTCCAGAACGGTGAACACATCGGTCAGGGCCGTATGACGCTGGAAGAAATCGTGGCCAAACTGGATTCGGGTTCATCGGCCAAAGATGCGGAAAAACTCAATGCCAAAGGCGCCTTTGATGTGCTGGTGATTGGTGGCGGACCTGCAGGTAACACTGCTGCGATCTACGCGGCACGTAAAGGCATTCAGACCGGGATTGTGGCGGAACGCTTTGGTGGTCAGGTGATGGATACCATGGACATTGAAAACTACACTTCGGTACAGAAAACCCAAGGTCCGAAATTTGCTGCTGAAATGGAAGCGCATGTACGTGCTTATGATGTCGACATCATGAACCTGCAAAAAGTAGCAGCCATTAAAGGCGCGGATGAAACCGCCAACGGTCTGGTGGAAGTGACGCTGGAAAATGGCGCCAAGCTAGAGTCAAAAACCATTATCCTGTCGACCGGTGCACGCTGGAGAGAAATGAATGTGCCGGGTGAACAAGAGTATAAAACCCGTGGTGTGGCGTACTGTCCGCACTGTGACGGTCCACTGTTCAAAGGCAAACGTGTTGCGGTGATTGGTGGCGGTAACTCGGGTGTGGAAGCGGCGATTGACCTGGCCGGGATTGTCGAACATGTAACACTGGTTGAGTTTGATACCAAACTGCGTGCCGACCAGGTATTGCAGGACAAGCTTAACAGCTTGCCCAATACCACAGTGATCAAGAATGCACTCTCGACTGAAGTGGTCGGTGACGGTTCACAGGTGACTGCACTGAAATATAAAGACCGGGCTACCGATGAAGAGCATACGGTTGAACTGGCCGGGATCTTCGTACAGATCGGTCTGTTGCCGAACACGGATTTCCTGAAAGCGTCAAAAGTTGAACTGAGCAACCGTGGCGAGATCGTGATTAACGAGCGCAACGAAACCAGTGTCAAAGGTGTCTTTGCTGCCGGTGACTGTACTACGGTTCCGTACAAGCAGATCATCATTGCCACCGGTGAAGGTGCCAAGGCATCCCTATCTGCTTTCGATTACATCATTCGTTCAGGGCAATAA
>NZ_JAFCTF010000032.1:0-3821 GCF_049895885.1 Acinetobacter sp. TSRC1-2 | reverse complement strand
GCATATCAATTAACCCATCGAAATAAGCCAACAATTCAAATTATGGAACCATTGGCTTAAGCAGGATTCGGGTTAAATAATGAAATCTAAAAAAAACCGCCAGTTAGGCGGTTTTTATATCTCATATATACTCACGAAATAAAAAACAATATATCTCTTAGATGAACCTAAAAAGAGCGGATCTAGTGTTCACGCTTCATATGATTTATACCATGGAAAGTGTAATGAATTGGATAAAGTAAGCGTAACGCTCTAATCATTTATTTTAAGCAGCCAGTTCTTATGCCCAAGCTCACGGACAAATTTGGTTTTCGATTCAGTCGTTATGAAGTGGCAAATCCATCATCTAAATAGTGCGAGTAAGTAATAAAAATTTAGACTAAGTCATCTCAGTTCTTCAGATCACTTGGAATTAATCGATTGACCATGACTGGCATGAACCAGACCTGAAACACCAGCTGGATTGAGCTTTTGCAATAATCGGGTGATTTGACGGGCTGAAAGATTCAGGATTTCAGCAGCACGGACTTGTCTAATACGATGATCTCGAATATTTTGCAGGACTACAAGACATTATATTTCCTTGTCAGACATAGTGCAGCATCTCAAATGTATATCCAGTCCATGGTGATAAAAACCATCATAAACCAGACATTTTTATTGGTGAGAATATAGACAATTTAAATGGGTTCTAACATTTGGTTGTTCCAATTCCTCATGCTGTTGTTGAATATAGACTAGGAGTGAACCTAATCTTTCATTCTCAACAATCTCATTCCATATCCCCCTAAAAATCACCTTAATGTCTGAAATATCAAAAAAATCACAGTTTATTCACATTCGTAATCGTAACCTCAGTTTCCAACATATCACCATATCTTAAATTTTAACTCATCATCCGTTGGTTCCAGCTACAGCCCCAAGCAATGATTTAAATACGGAGTTAAATTCTGGCTGCTTTAAGTGCAAAACTACCGAATAGATTTTATATAAAATTGATTAAACCTTGATAAAAATGAGTATCTGTATGATTTTACAGCAATATAAAATTGTTTTTGGCGGGAGTATGGGTGCTGGAAAGTCGGCCGCTATTAAAGCGCTTTCCGACATTCCAGTCATAGAAACCGAAGCCATGAATACTGACATAAATAGGCATAGCAAATATTTCACGACGGTAGGAATCGACTATGGCGAAATTGTGCTTGAGGATGACACCAAAATAGGACTGTATGGCACCCCCGGTCAAGATCGCTTTGATTTTATGTGGTCTATTGTGTGTAAAGGTGCTATTGGAGTCGGTATTTTAATTGATCATTCACGTGCAGAGCGTTTGCAAGATTTGCAAACCTATCTCAACGCTTTTCAAAGCTATAGTGAAAATATTGTGATTGGTATTACCCATCTCGATCAACAAGATGATCAGATGCTCAAAATTTATCGGGATTGGATGAGTTTACATCACTACAATTATCCCATATTTGCGGTCGATGCCAGACAAAAAGATGATGTACTGCTTATGGTTGAGGTCTTAATTTCTGCTATTGAAACTCGCACCATTGCAACGCCTTAAAGGATGAAATCAAAGTGAATACCAATACTCTTTCACGCCAGATTCCTCAATCATTGATTGAAACGGGCCGTATTCAAATTCATGAACTGTTAAATAACGTGAGTGGTCTTGATTTTGTCATGCTGTGCTCTTCTGACGGCTTTCAATTAGCTTTGGCTAGTAAAAAGAAGCTGGAAAATACTGGAAAAATTGCTGCTGTCAGCAGCTCAATTTTAGCGATGGTGTCGGCCTTTATTTCAGAAATTAACTTAGTAGGCTGTAAAATCCTTTCACTTGATGCAGAGAATGGGCATGTAGTTTTAACGGGGGTGGAACATACCCTTTATCCTATGCTGATTGTAGCGGTAGGTTCACCTGATGTTCTGATGGGACAAATGCGATATGAGATCAAAAAAACCTCAGAATCTTTAGCCAAAATTGATATATAGATTATTGCATCCATGAAAAATACGTGATTAATTAATTATCATTTAATGCACTGTATTTAAATGAATTTTAATTATCTGTTGTAATAACACCTAGCTTAATGCGGTTAGAGAATGAAAAATTTTTTAAATATTGCTGTCTTCGGGTTGAGCCTGAATGTGCTTGACCAACTTAAAAGCCAAATATTGTTATCTGTTCCTCGTGAAGTACCGGTACGGTGGGTCAATATTGCTGAAAAAAATATTGACCTGCTGATGGTTAACGATGCTTTTTTTGCCTCATCCAGCATTCAAAAAATTCTCTCACAGATTCGTATACAGTACTTACGTCTGATTAAAGTTCCAGAACAACAGGGAATGATTGTCGATGACACCTTATCTTATCCTGTAACCCAGTTAGATGATTTACGTGAGTGGTTACAAGAAAAGTTCTTTGATTACGAATCGGATGATCGCTTTCATCTGTCCTCCGCAACTGGAGAAAAATCTGTTGCTATCTCGACCGTATTTAATCAATGCTTATTGGCTCGAAATTGTTTTATCCAGTTATTCGACTGTCGGGGGTTCTTGGCCCTAGTCGATACCATGACAGAGCGCGTCTGGGTCAATCCCCATCATCCCGTGACTGGTTTTGACAAAAGTCTGAATCAAACCTATGCCACAAATCAGTTTGTGCAAGAGATGATTAAGAATACACAAGCCCAAGATTTACGTAGCTGGTTGTGGCAGGTGGCATATCGTTCTACTGACATAGAACTTCCAGAGATTCAGGCAAATCAATATTTCAAATTGCAGATCTGGCCAAAATTCGAGCCAGGCTATGAGCGTCGGAATCTATTTAAAATTGCGACATGTTTTGCCCAGGGCGCTCAGATTCAAATAGCAATTAATCAATTAAATATTCCCAAACAACAAATTATCCGGTTTGTTGCGCTCACCCATATGCTCAAAATGGGTTCATGGATTGACTCTCATGGAGCGGAATTCATGAGAAATGATGAATCAGCTGATCAAGGTCAGATGATTAAAATGCGCAGTTTTTTTATGAAACTGCGTAAAAAACTAGGTCTTTAAATCAATATTTTTTCTGGGGAAACCCTTAACTCAAGGTAGAAAGTAAAATGGCTCGTATCGTTTTAGACAGTTTAATTGCGATGGATGGTTTTATTGCAGCCGCATTGGTAGATAGTGAAAGTGGTTTAGCTTTAGCCGTTCAAGGGACAACCATAGATTTAGAACTTGCAGCAGCAGGCAATACCGAAGTCATACGCGCAAAACGTAAAATAGCCAAAGCACTTCAATTAAATGATGATATTGAAGATATTTTAATTACTTTGGGCAAGCAATATCACCTGATTCGCCCTCTTGAAAGCAATGACAACTTATTTCTGTATCTTGTTTTAGATCGTCTAAAATCAAATTTAGCCATGGCTCGCTTTGAACTAAAAGCATTTGAAAAAGAATTGGACTTTTCTTAAAATTGTATTCAAAACAAAGTTATCTAAGCATCTCTGCTTGAACTGCTTATTACAATATGATGGCTTTTTTTAATTTAGAAAGACTTTGTCTAGGATGCTCCAGATACATACGCATAAGGATAGTAAGGTACGATAGGAGTTATACTGAGTGAACCAATAGGAAAAACCTCGACATCCTGACCTGTCCCTCAAAAGTTAGACAGGAACTAATGAAAAAGCTGAATTTCCCAATAGGAAATTCAGCTTTTTTTTACTTTCTAGGGAGGCTAATCCTCGCTATTACTTCTGTTTTTTAAGCTGCTTTTTGAGCTTATTTAACTTGTTTTCGTGTTTTGAAATCGTTTCAAG
>NZ_JAFCTF010000031.1:0-5649 GCF_049895885.1 Acinetobacter sp. TSRC1-2 | reverse complement strand
TGAATAAAATACAGCCTCAACTTGAGCTATTTCCTAGCTTTATAGGTAACTTACCGACCAAGCCCTACTGTACGAATGATCTCGGTACAGGTTTAAAAATACGCTCTAAAAATACAGCTCTAGCATTCAAATATATTCAGCCGAATAGCCCTTTTTATCAGTATTACTTTGTTCTTGATCTCGACTATGAGTCAGCATTGAGTGAAATTTTATATTCGCTTGATGGTGTTCCCATGCCCAATTTTGTTGCTGAAAATCCTCAAAATGGACGATTGCATGCATTTTTCGAGCTAAAAACACCAATCTATACGACTGATGCAAGCAGACAGAAGCCGATCATGCTCGCAAATGCTGTTTATTTGCGTTTACGCGAGCTTTTTAATGCTGACATGGGATATTCAGGATTAATAAGTAAAAACCCGATACACGAGCAATGGCGAACATACAGCATAAGAAAAAGCCCATATTCTTTGAATGAACTCAGTTCAAAATTAGATATTGATTGGAACGAAGCCAAAAAAGTTCCAAAACAAGACGAAGCAGTAGGGCTTGGACGTAATTGTTATGTTTTTCATACTGCACGTCACTGGGCATATGTAGAGATTCGGAAATATCGCGGAAAGACTTACAGTAATTGGCTTGAGGCTGTTATTGAGCATTGTTTAAAGCTCAATGATGGTATTACAGAGCCAATGCAGTACAACGAGATCAAAGGCATTGCAAAGAGCATAAGCCGTTACTGTTGGAAAAAAGATGCTTATTGCTATCAGGAATTTATAGACCGTCAGAGCAGGAAAGGTCGGTTAGGTGGTCTTAAAAGTGATTCCTCTAAAGGAGGAGTGGCTCGTTCACAAATATTTAAAGAAAAGAAAAAACAAGCTTTTGAACTTAAAAAGCAGAGCATGACTAATACTGAAATTTCAAAGCAACTGGGTATAACTACTAGAACTTTAAGAAATTGGTTCAATTAATAGTCTATTTCTTTATGTTGTGCTTTATCCAAGGATTCAATTCTTCGAGTAGCCTATCTATTAACTTATCTATGTGGTGCTCTTGAATGATTTCTCCTTCTTTGGCTCCGCAGTTTCTAAATGCTGTATTTATTGATTTTGATAGCA
This sequence comes from Acinetobacter sp. TSRC1-2, assembly GCF_049895885.1. Classification (NCBI taxonomy): domain Bacteria; kingdom Pseudomonadati; phylum Pseudomonadota; class Gammaproteobacteria; order Moraxellales; family Moraxellaceae; genus Acinetobacter; species Acinetobacter sp. TSRC1-2. The sequence continues at coordinate 4,531 of NZ_JAFCTF010000031.1, read as the reverse complement.
CTCGTTGGTATTCATTTTCAGAATCTTCAGATAACTGAACAGGTATTATGGTATGTAGTATTTCCTCAATTTTTTCAATAGATTGTTTATTATCTTTAATAATATTTATTAGACGTTCCTTTGAAATATTTAATAGAGAAAATTCTAGATTGTTAATTTTCTGAGCTGTTTTTGGATTAATTGCATAATATTCTTGGAAAGTCTCCCCTTCATAGGATGTAGACAGACAAACTAAGCCTCTATGTACTGAAAAATATTCAATATATGCCCACAAAACGCCATTATTAGAGTCCCCTTTAATAAATACACAATGCAAGGGAACACCTTGAGGTCTATTTAAAATTAAGTCAGTTTCATAAAAATATCCAAAGCAATATTGATCTGATTCACCTGTAATATATTTTTTGACGTAATCACATTTTTCTGGAGGAACTCCATGCTTGACAGCCATAGCTATGGCTGTTTTTACTATAGACTTTTCACATGGCTCGTCATTGAGCTGTCCTGTAGAATAGATAAAGGACTCATCAACATAGCGATCTCTCATTTGTACTTGTTCTAAGAATTTCTCTGTTTCCAATTTAGGATATTTTTTCTTAGCTCGCATGATCTGAGCAATAGCTTCTTTCTCATCCTTCGCTTTAATAGATATTTCGATTCTATTGCCTTCTAATTGCTTAGAATCATCAAAATAAGGCTTGGTCAGGTTTATTGAACCGTCTTCTTTAACTAAATACTCATTTTTAGCATCTGTTTTAAGTACCAGTGATGGAACTTTACTGCGCTCTTTTTTGATTTTGAATAAAAGAGAAAGATATCCAAGTTGTGTAGCTAACTTACTATCCCATTCATTTCCTTTGCCGTTATTACAGCTAATACAAATAAAGCCAGTAACTTTATCTCTACCGCCAATGGATTGAGGAATAATATGTTCCTTAGAGTCTTTAACGTCCTGATCATCGAATGGAAAGCCACATAAAAAACAGTTTGTATTCATAAAATAAAGCGGAAAGTGCAAGCCTAAATCAGATAATAGCCGGTTAGGGTGCTTTTTTCTTTGATTTTATAAATATTGTCCATTAACTAAAAAACCTAAAATTTAGCTTTAAACATAAATCTTTCTAAAAATTATATTAAAATAGTATCTGCAACTTATAAAGCAAGGATACACAATGGGTACTTTCTTCGAAATTACCCTTGTGACCTTGATCAGGGGGACAAGCCCCCCGATACCCCCAAAACCATCATTTAATCTGCTGAGGTGTGAATGGTTCAACAATATAAAGCTAGAATTAATCATGAGCGTAAAAGACCTGTTCGAACTAAAACGGTCAAAGTTACGTTGTTTGATTCTGAGTATGAATTTCTTGAATCCAAAAACTCTTTTAATTCGGTTGCTAAGTTAATGCGTGAGTCTGCTTTAAAAGCAGTTAGTGATGAAGGGGAATATAAGAAGAAAGTTGGGACATATACAAAATTAGACCGCTCATTTGTTCTCGAACTTAGTCGCATCGGTACAAACATCAATCAAATTGCACGAGCAATAAATACAGACCTTGTCGCTAGAGAACCGCTTGATGCAGTTAAGCTTTTGCATCTCCTGATTGGTATTGATGAAATATTGAAACAACTTCGGGAGTCTGTGAAATGATTGTCGATTTTTTCGAACATGGAACAGGTGAAGCTAGTGGCCCTTTAGATTATTTTCTCGGTAAAAACAGAGATAGGGAACATGCCAAAATTTTACTTGGTGATGTTAATGAAGTAGCCGAACTTATAGATTGTTCACCGTATGAGAAACGCTACACAAGTGGCTGTTTGTCTTTTTATGAGAGTGATTTAACCAAAGCCGATAAAGCGCAAATTATGCGTGATTTTGAAAAAACTCTTTTCCCTGGTCTAACTACTGGAAACTATCGAATTTTATGGATTGAGCATCGGGATAAAATAAATGAAGAAACTGGAGAGCGCAGATTAGAACTGAATTTCTTAATTCCCAATATTGAAATTGAATCGGGAAAAAGGTTGCAGCCATTTTTTGCAAAAGCAGATTTAGACCGTGTTGATGTATTCAAAAAAATAGTTAATTACGAATATGATCTTTTTGACCCTGACGACCCCATAAACAGGCGATCAGTCAAAATCGCACAGAATCTACCTAAAGAAAGCAAAGAATTTAAAGCTCAGGTGCATGATGAAATCACACTCGCAATATGTGATGACCTTATTTATGACCGCAAAACCCTTTTAGATTGGTGTGAAACTGTTGGTTTTGAAGTTACGAAGATAACAAAGAAACAAATATCAATTAAGAATCCAGAAACAGGGCGACCAGAAGTTTTTAAAGGCGAATTTTATGAGCAGAACTTCAGAAATACTGCAAAAAGCACAGAGCTTAAGGCAGAAGCGTCAGGAAGATATAGACAGCGAGCTGAAAAACGGTATCAGACTTGCCTTGAACGATACGAAAAGCTTTGTGAAGCAAAGAGCAAATACCATCTTGAAAGACATGGAAACGGAAATCGAGAAAGTGGAAACGGACTTGACTCAAAATTTACAGAACCAAAAAACAGAAATGCAATCGAAAATAGGCAAAGTGGCGAACAGCTTCAAAAGCAATACTCAGGCATTGAATACGGATCTTCAGAAGCAGATTCAAGATATGAACCAACACTTGCAAACATTGCAGTCATTAAGCCAAGCGACAGCAGAACAAGCGAAGCTGAAAAAAGCCCTTACTTTATCAATTTTTCCCCTGATGTTAGTGCTACTTATTTTGCTTATCAGCAATATGTTTTTAGGCTATATCAACAAAATAAATTACAAAGAATTAAGCCAGATCAAGACATTACAGCAGAGCAAATACAACGACATAAACGAGATGCAGAACAAAGTCGAATATCTGAAATCGGAAGGAGGAAACCTGAATATTCAGAAGTGTGGGGACAAGGAGGACTGGCGTTGGTGCGTTCAAATAGATCCAGAAATAAAGCTGTACAAGGGCAACTTAGCAGTAGTGAAGGAAACCAATTAAATGAATATCGAAGCACAATTATTGCAGATTATCGAACAGCAACAACAGCAGCTCAAAGAGCAACAGAAGCAGCAAGAGCAAGCCTTACAGCTTATTCAGACCCAGAGCCGAACCATAGACGAATTAGAGAAATACAACAACAGACTAGTGCAGTCTTGCAATCAGTTGAGAGAGCAAGACAACGAGCTGATCAATATCATCAAGCAACTACAGAATCCGAAGTTATCCGCGGATTTATTGCAAAACTTGGAGAGCAGCTTAGAACAGCGATTACAGAGCCATTTAGAGCAATTAGTAATTGGCTTGAACATCGAGAATCAAGCAAAGACGTTGATAGGGAACAGCTTGCCGAACATGGTGCAGGACGAGATCAAAAGCCAATTGAATCCCCTGACAGAGAAAGTCATCAAGAAAATGAGTTTGGTAGAGCAATATCAACAAAATTTAGCGCAATTAATCCAACAAGTATCTTCAAGGCTTTAGATCAACTTGATCGGCGTATAGAGTTGCGACGAGAGCAAGAACAGGCAATGAAAAATGACCGTGGCTATGATTCCCCAAGCCCATTTTAATAATTTATAGCTGTTAGGGTATTGAAAGTATATACTAGGTATTACCTTTTGATGTGATAGGAGTTCAATCATGTCCACTACAGCAATGTCTATCAAGCTTGATTCTAGCTATAAAGACCGTTTAAGCCGCTTAGCCACAACTAAGAAGCGGACAGCTCACGCATTGGCAAAAGCTGCAATTACTAGCTTTATTGAGCAAGAGGAACGCCTCGAAGCAGAACGGAGAGAGGCTATAGCTTCTTATGAGGACTATTTGGAAACTGGGTTACATGTAACTTTGGCAGAAGCAGATGAATGGCTTGAGAGTTGGGGAACTGATAACGAGAAAGACGTACCTCTATGCCACAAGTAATTTTAACTAGAAATGCCCTTAATGATTTAAGTCGATTAAAGGCATTTTTGCAGACAAAGAACCCCGAAGCGGCTAAAGAAGCGATTATAACTATCAGATCTTATCTAAAAGAGTTATCTATAAAACCACTGGCTCATGCACCTGACGATGAGCGACCAGATTTTAGGGTTTTAATTATTCCCTTTGGTTCAAGTGGATACAAGGCTTGGTATCGTTATAAAACTGGTGAGGATGTTGTAATACTTTCAATTAAACATCAGCGAGAAGTCGGCTTTAAATGATGCGTTATAATTTACATATTTTTATTGAAAAATCAGTTATTTGACAGCCATTTGAAAAGATGTAATATTTTTCGCAGGCGAAAAAAAACAGGTCTGCAAACCTGTTTTTTTTCGGAATTTTAATATAAATGCTTGAAAACACTAAAATTAAAACACCTGAATCTGTATTAATTTTAGCAGTGTTTGCGAGCTTTGCAAGCGGTTACTGTTATAAATGAATAAAATACAGCCTCAACTTGAGCTATTTCCTAGCTTTATAGGTAACTTACCGACCAAGCCCTACTGTACGAAT
>NZ_JAFCTF010000030.1:0-5783 GCF_049895885.1 Acinetobacter sp. TSRC1-2 | reverse complement strand
GTTTACGATTCACTTTGATGATCGATTAAAAGGTCATTTATAAAAAATGGAACTTACACAAAATAATTTACAGGCTCGACACCTTTCGAGGTGTCTTTTAATATCTAAACCAGATCTATTCAACATAATAGGCGTTATATGAAATAAAAAAGCTCGAACATAGTTCAAGCTTTTTATTAAACTTCTAAAGTCTTATTTAATTCTTTCAATTTGAATTACATCAATATCTGTAGGATTTTTTCTGTGAGTATCTACCTCACCTATTACTCTCACTTTATCGCCTGTTTTAAGTTGCATAGGCTTCCATAAGTCATCATCAATATCAATTACAATTGAACCTGTAGAATCTTTAAATTCAAAATCATCACCTGAAATATGCTGTACGACAGTACCTGTCAAGGTTACTCCTGTTTTATCTCTTAAAGTTTTTGCTTTCGCAACCGTGACTACATTCTTAGTAGCTTCTTTCAATAAGACTGCATCTGATTTAGCAAAGACTGCACTACTACCCAATAAGCAAAGCCCAGTGATTGTAGTTAAAAGTATTTTTTTCATTAATATTACTCTTATTGATGATGGTCTTCTTATATAAACAAATTTTTTAAAATTTATAGATTATGTTTTGTAATATTGCGATATCGGATTGCCCTTCCTTAAAAGCATAAAAAATTCTCCCATTTTTTCATCTAATTTCTTTTCTATTTAACATAATTGGCGTTACATGAAACGAGGACAATAGATCCTCATTTTTTCGCTTCGCCTAAGAGATTTTATGTTAAATATAAAGTTATTAGGACAGATAAATGTAAATATAACTTTAAGTATTGATTAAAAGTGTAATAAACTTTAAAGATATACCTAATCAATTATAAGTGAATGAAACTATTTAGATTAATTAAAAAAAGTCTTGATTTGAATCTCAGAAAATTAATACTTTTTTTAGCGGTGTTTTCTGTATCTACTCTTTTTATTATTTCTTTAATTGTTAGTTATCAGATAGTAAAGAATCAACTTATAAATAATTCATTAGTATTAAATTATGAATACGCAAATAAAATTGCAACAAGTACCGATAACCATTTCAAAAATATACTTATTGAACTTGAGTACAGTGCAAAAAATTTAGGAAAAAGCTTTGACGACGATAAAACTAGAGAATTAGAAGTACAGCGATTAAAAATGCAATCTAATTACTACAATAGTGTAGTAATTGGTGATCCACAAGGAAGACTGATTAATTATTCACCTAATATCTTGAATATTGATAAAAACAAAGTACAAAACACATTAGGAATTGAGAACTCTTTAAAGAATAAAAAGACTTATATCTCGACTCCTTATCTTTCTGTTAAAAAGAATATGATTATTTTTAATTCACAGCCTATCTATGATAGTAGAAAAAACTATAAGGGATTTATTGGATCTACTATCTACTTAAAGGAAAGAAATATTATTAATCAGCTTTTGACTACAGCTGATAGCTATAGAAAAAGCTATATGTATGTAATTGATAAGAATGGTCAAATAATTTTTCATCCCGACCATGAAAGAATTGGAGAAATAGTTAAAAATAACAATGGATTAGACTATATAAAAGAGAGAAAAAATGGAAAAATTAGACTAATCAATAGTCGGGGAGTAGATAACCTTGCTGGATTTGCACATATCAAAACCACAGATTGGATAATTGTCTCACAACAACCTACTATGGAATTATTAAAGCAAGCAACTTCAATTATTTATAAAGTCTCTGCTGGAATATTTATATTCTATTTACTTATCTTTTACATCGTATGGAAATGTTCTTTTTTTATAGCATCTCCTCTGCATAAACTTGCCAATATAGCTGGTTCACTTCATCGACCTGAAGTACGGGATGAAATTAGAAATATTTATCCATGGTATTACGAAATAGTTAAATTTAAACATTCTCTTTTACTAAGTATTAAGAATTTTTCAATAAAAATTAATGAAATGGACCGAAGTGTTAACACGGATCCTCTTACTGGCCTAATGAATCGTCGGGGAATGAACTTTTTTATAGCCAATCAAATGACTAAAAAAGAGAAGTTCTCTATTTTACTAATAGATATAGATTTTTTTAAGAGGATAAATGATACATATGGGCATGATCAAGGTGACTTAATTTTAAAATATCTTGCAGAAATTATGCAAAAAAGCTTTCGGAAAAATGACGCTTGTTGTCGTTATGGGGGGGAAGAGTTTATTATTGTGATACCTAATACGAGTCAGCAAAGTATTTATGAAAGTGCTGAGCGATTTAGAAGAGAATTAGAAACACAGAGCCTCCCAAATGTAGGGTCTATTACAGTTTCTATAGGTATAGCTTCTTGGCCTGAAAGTTCTGACGATATTTTAGAGGTTTTTAAAATCGCAGATAAACATCTTTATGAAGCTAAAAATAGTGGAAGGAACTGTGTAAAGTTCTAATATTTAGCTTCTAAATCAGCCTTGCTCCCTGTTTTTCAGCGTACGAGGTATAATATGCAGACGTGCGGAAAATTCATTTTGGCTCAAAGCTGTCTTTTTATATACTTATTTAATATAGTAATTTTCCAAATTATTAGAATTGTAATATCCACTCACTTCTAACATAACTATAATCATAGTCCGGTCCATAAAATGAAGCACTGCGGTTATATCCGGCATTCATACGAAAAAACTGGGAACCATAAATTGGGCTTTGTAAACTTAATTCAAATAACTTTGTAGATTGGCTCTGCATATCATTAATTTTTTCACGCCCAAATCCGGCAGTGAAACCCATTGACCATCTAGAAAAGCGTTGACGCCAACCTAGAGCCAACATCGATTCCTCATAATCTTGAGGATTAAAATACTCTCTACCCACATCTTCTTCAGTATTACGATAGGTTCTGTATCGAGCTTGAAGAGTAAGTCCTAGATTCAGTGAAGGCTGATAGATCAATCTCATTCGACCATGGTCACGACGATTATCATCTGAAAAGAACTGCGATCCTGCAACACCAACTACTGTAACATGCTCACCTAGGCCTTGATCTATTGCAGCGCCTAAAAAGGTAAAGTTCGTTCCTTGCTCTAAAGCAGGTCGTGTTTCTACCCAATCACGATTAGCGAAAACTTCCACAGCGGTCTTTTCGGCAAGTGCTGTTCGATAACTGCCATCAAAAGTAAATAAATTATTATTATTTTGTTCAAATATACCTGCTTCTAAGGACCACCCATTTGCAGTGGCAGAATTTATGTCTCTTCCTATAAAGGATATCTTCTGTCCATTTTGACTCCAGTCATTGGTCTTATAGTTATAAGCGCTAGCACGTATACCTAAGAAATTATCCGCGCTTATATATTTAGGTAAAAATTCAGCAGAAAATTTACGAGCTTGGAATCCTTCACTATCATCACTAAAAAAAATTTCTGTTCCAACTGCACGTTCACTTTGCGCCTGGTCATCTTGTATTGTATTTGCCCAACTAATTTTACTCATACTCATGAATAAACAAACAATAATACATAAACAAGTAGTCTGATTTTTCATTTTGTTCCCCATTTTTTTTGTGTTCTTAATACTTCATCTAGATAACCTAAAACGCTAGCAGGTTGTAGTAAAAAGCTATATGTAAGAACATATATTAAAAAACCACTAAAATTCTTTCGAACTTTAAGATCCATGTCTTTAAACATTCTGAGTTCAATCGAGTAGTTTAATAGGCCTAGCAAAAATGCCATTGGTAACAATGCTAGGGTCATAATACCCACTATCCAGTAATGTCCAAAACAAGCCAGGATTAGACCGGGAATAAAGCCAAAGGTGAAAGCCACATCCAGCCAAGGAAAAAGCAAATTCCAATAAATAAAAAATGTTGACAATCTCGGCTTAACTAAAATAGAAGGATGTTTAATAAAGGCCTCCATCATACCGCGAGCCCAACGCTGACGCTGTTTAATAAATACTTTCAGAGTTGTAGGAGCATTAGTAAACATACAAGCATCTTCACAATGTCCTACACGGTAACCTGCGTTTAACAATGCCCAAGTAAGTACAATGTCCTCTCCCACACATTCAGGCCATCCTCCTACCTCAACTAAAGCATTACGATCATAAATAGAGAAAGCTCCTTGTGCCACCAAAGTTCCCTGATAAAGGGATTGCATACGTTTTGTTGCTGAAATCCCAAGAAAGTAATCCCATTCTTGTGTTCTGGTCAGCAAATTTTCACGAGAGTTACGCACTAAAATCTTGCCTGCAACGGCACGAGTATTTGGGGGGTCTAGAAGATAACGTTCAACAATATTAATTAATGCAACACGATGTAAATATGAATCGGCATCAATGGTAATTACTAAATTATGTTCAGCTAATTTCAGTCCTTCATTTAAAGCATGCGCTTTACCTGCATTTTTTTCTAAATCAAGTAAAGTAAGCCATGAAAACTCTTTTTTTGATTCTTTTATAATATTCGAAGTTGCATCTTGAGAACCATCATTAATTACTATGACTTGTAAGTTGCTAGGATATTTTTGAAGATTAATACTTACTAGAGTATCTTTTATAGATGCAGCTTCATTATATGCAGCAATTAAGATGGTAATACCTGGATAAGATGTTAATGGATACCTCTTGGGTCTTCTATCCATAATAAGGCTTAAAGCCGCAAATGAATTCATGAATCCAGGAATAATAGCAATACCATAAATCAGAAATACTGCTGCAAAAGAACCAATATAGGTACTCAGATCATCTAGCCAATCCTGTGCTATCCATATTGAAAACCAAGTCCAAAGACAAGCTCCAATGAAGGCTACAACAAATTTCGATCGTATTGAAAAATAAATTCTTGAAATATCTCTATCACAATCATTAGTAATCATAATAGTTATCCCTAAGCTATTATTGTAATAAAACAATTATAAGCATATTCACATGAATTTTAGTTACTTATAACTTGTAATTATATTTAAATAATCGTCACTTAATATAATGAGCGCTATATGAAATTAAATATAAAATTATTTTGTTTTTCAAACACTTTTGAAATCAAAACCGAATTGAAAAATAAAAAATCCGACTTAGAAACAAGCCGGATTTGTTTAAACAGTTCTGATGTTTTTTGCCAATTAAATTGATCATCACTTCATTAAAGTTAAACTTGGTTCAATATCCCCAGCCTTCCCCCGGCAGAAAATATTCCCAATTTCTGCGGATAAAACCGGGACAGTTTCTAGCTGATCTTGTACGCATTTACTTACGTCAATTTAGGGATTTACCGGATAGTAGATTCAATTTGTTTTTCATATGATCAAGACGTAGGAACAGGATATTCCAGAACAAAAAACAATAATGATAAGTTCTCATCAACTGGACGTTGGATATCGGTCTTCAATAAAAAAGCCAGGATTTTTATTATCTAAACTTTCTAAATCAAGCTTGGATGTGCATCAAGAATACGGATTAAAGTATTGTCAGCTGTAAGATGAGATAGGTTTCTATTCCATTATTTAATTTACTGGGCATTTTATACGCAACTAAAAAGTTCAGACAGGGAATCTGAACTGGATTTGTCTTGTCTTATCACAGGAATAAACCTTTAAGCTTTACTTTTAGCAGTTGACCTATTTCTAAGGATGAATAATCAACTAAATTAGTTTTTATTTGACATATTGGGGAAAATCGATCTAAAGCTATTAATACAACTTCTTTAATTAACCCGAATCCTGCTTAAGCCAATGGTTCCATAATTTGAATTGTTGGCTTATTTCGATGGGTTAATTGATATGCA
>NZ_JAFCTF010000029.1:0-6794 GCF_049895885.1 Acinetobacter sp. TSRC1-2 | reverse complement strand
CGAATGCTAAAAATTCTGGGGTACAAATATAAATCAAAAAGAAGATCATTTTTTGATTTATGAAAGAGATCTATTATAAAAATATAATTGCGAACTTACAGGAGTGTGAGGTATAAGCAAAGACACTACAGCGTTAAGCCTTATAGTTTTGGGAGAGCCTATAAGGCTTATATTTTTTATTATACTTGGCTATTTTTTCCAGATTCTGAAAATAATTCAAAACATATTTTTCGGAGCCACTGATTATTTGGATTGTTATGGGAGCGAGCATGCCAATGCTGCTTAACACTATACTCAGGAAAAGAGTAAGGTGACGTTAAAACTTTAATCTCACCTCGAGCTTCCAAGAATTTACTCAAATAAAGTGGAATCGTTGCAATGGCATCGGTGTATTTTATAACTAAACCGATGCCGAGATAGCCAGGTAACTTCATTAAAATATTTCGGTTTACGCCAATTCTTTGTAGTTCATGCTCCACTACATAATGACCACCTGTTGCCAAAATATCGACATGTAATTCTCTACAGAATTCCTGGTGTGTAAGAGTAGTCCCTAATAGCCGTGGATGTGATGGACTCGCAATAACTGTATATTCTTGTCGAAAAAGGGTTTGCTGATAAAAGCCTGCTTCTAATTGGGGGAGAAAACCAATAGCAAGATCAATTTCTCCTTCAGCCATTAAGGACGGTGTATTTGTGTCAATAGGCACAATGCTGAGACGGATATTAGGTGCATTTTGACGTAGATAACCTACTAATTTCGGTAATAAAACCAAATGACTAATATCCGTCATACTTATTTTAAATTCGTAATTCGAAGTATGCGGATCAAAATCAAGATTAAAATGATTAATCACTTTAAGCTTATTCATCATTTCTACAGTCATTGGAAAAATATTTCTTGCTAAATCAGTTGGCTCCATTGTATTTCCCACTCGTACAAAAAGCGGGTTTTTAAAATGTTCTCTTAATTTATTGAGTCCCACGCTTAAAGTAGGTTGACCAATCCCTAAGTATTCAGCAGCTTTAGAAACGCTTTTATGTTTATAAATTTCATGAAAAATTTGAATAAGTCTTGAGTCGATATCCATTCTCATCATAGCCTGTATTGATTTTATCAATACAGGCTATTCATTTTTGCTTATGTATACAAGTAAATTCAATTGATAGATTAAAAGCAATTAAAGGATTCATAGCAATTGTCGGAATAATTGCTTTTATTTATCAGGAAGAGGGACGCTAGATGGAACAATTAGCAACTTTAGAAGATTTACCAAAACAATATCTTTCCAATTTAACGCAATCTAATCTTGTTCCACTTTGGCCAAGCTTGCGTAATGTATTACCCCCCATTCAACCTATGCCACAAACTCAGGTTACCGCTTGGCATTTTAAAGATATCAAACCCTTATTATTAGAAGCTGGTGAATTAACACCCATTGAAAAAGCAGAACGACGCGTTTTAGTTTTGGCAAATCCAGGACATGGATTAGAAAACATGAAAGCAACCTCTGCAATTTATTTAGGGATGCAACTGTTGTTGCCAAATGAATGGGCGCCATCTCATCGTCATACGCCAAATGCAGTTCGGTTGATTGTAGAAGGCTCTGGGGCTTATACAACAGTAGAAGGCCAAAAATGCAGGATGGAACATGGCGATTTAATTTTAACGCCATCAGGTTTATGGCATGAGCATGGCCATGATGGTGATGAACCGGTGATTTGGCTTGATGTTTTAGATTTACCTCTCGTGTATTACATGGAAGCATCTTATGTGGAAGGTGGGGATCTACAGAAAGTTCAGGGTTATGATTTAGGTCAGCATTACGGTAAGGGTATTGTTCCGACCAAACATTTTTTACGCGAAAAATCGACTTATCCAATTTTGCGTTACTCGTGGCGAGATACAAAGCAAGTTCTTGATTCATTAGCAGAAGATAAAAGTTATAACTCCCCTGCACAAGTGAGTTATATCAATCCTGAGACGGGCGAGGATTGTCAAAAAATCATTGGCTATTCAGCTTTACGTTTAGCGCCTAAACAGATTTTACAGTTAGAGCGTCGTTCAGTAGCGCAAGTTTTTCATGTGATTCAAGGTGAAATGCAGATTGATATTAATGCTGAAAGCCATCAATTGGATCGTTCAGATACAGCTTGTGCACCTTGTTTTGCCCAAATTGATTTAATCAATAATACAGAAGCACCATGTTACGTCTTCGTGGCAGATGAGGCGCCATTACAGAAAAAATTAGGTTTGTATTCGACACGTGAACGTATTTAAATTTTTTGAAAGGAATCGAAAATGACAATAGATCAAAGACCTATTTTGATATCAGGCGGTGGTATTGGTGGATTTGCAGCAGCTCTTGCACTGACTCAGCAAGGTTTCAAAGTAAAAGTATTCGAGCAAGCGCCAGAAATTGGCGAAATTGGTGCAGGAATTCAATTAGGTCCAAATGCATTCCATGCTTTTGATGCATTGGGTGTAGGGGAAATCGCCAGAGCGAAAGCCGTTTATACCGATTATATGGTCATGCATGATGCTTTGGATGAGTATCAGGTAGGTAAAATTCCAACCGATGAAAAATTCCGTCAACGGTTTGGTAATCCTTATGCCGTTATTCATCGTGCAGATATTCATGCATCTTTAGTTGAAGGAGCAGCACAAATCGGTGATTTAGAAATTATTACCAATTGTCGTATTCAGTCCATCTCACAAGATCAAGATCAAGTTTCCATTGTTGATCAACATGGTAATACTCATGTCGGACAGGCTTTGATTGGTGCAGATGGTGTGAAATCAGTGGTACGTGAAACTTGTGTAGGTGACCCGGCATTGGTTACTGGACATGTCGTTTATCGTGCTGTTGTGCCGGAAGCCGAGTTTCCTGAAGATTTGAAATGGAATGCAGCGAGTATTTGGGTCGGTCCAAATTGTCATTTGGTCCATTATCCACTGCGTGGTGGTGAAGAATATAACGTGGTGGTCACTTTCCATAGCCGTGAAGAAGAGCAATGGGGGGTAACTGATGGTTCGAAAGAAGAAGTACTTTCTTATTTTGAAGGTATTTGTCCTAAGGCACGCCAACTTATTGAATTGCCAAAAAGTTGGAAGCGTTGGGCAACAGCTGACCGTGATCCAATTGATCAATGGAGCTTTGGGCGTATTACATTATTGGGTGATGCAGCACATCCTACAACCCAATATATGGCACAGGGTGCATGTATGGCACTTGAAGATGCCGTGACCTTAGGTGAGGCATTACAAGTTTGCAATAATAATATTCAACAAGCATTTGATTTATATCAAAAAGCAAGAATATCCCGTACGGCAAGAATCGTCTTGTCCTCCCGTGAAATGGGTAAGCTTTATCATGCCAAAGGTGTGCAGCGTTTAGTCCGTAATGATTTATGGCGTGATCGTCCCGCAGAGCGTTTTTATGATGCGATGGAGTGGCTCTATGGTTGGAATGTCCAGAATTGCCTCAGTGCGGCACAAAATTTTCAAGGAAATGTCGCATGAAACTGTATGGGTTTTTCCGTAGCGGAACCTCGCATCGACTGAGAATTGCTTTAAACCTAAAAGGATTAAGTTATGAGCAGGTTTCAATTTCTTTAGCTAAAAATCAGCATCATGATATTGAATTTAAGCAATTAAATCCTCAAGGTTTTGTACCAGTACTTGAAATTGAACAGGGCTTATTGACTCAAAGTCCTGCCATTTTGGAATGGTTAGAAGAGCAATACCCAGCGCCTGCATTATTGCCCACAGACCCTCTTGAAAAAGCAAAAGTGCGTGCATTGGCTGCTGTAGTGGGATGCGATATTCATCCCATTAATAACAAGCGGGTTTTGGAATACTTGCGTACAACCCTGAAGCAAGATGAATCTCAGGTTTTGGCATGGTGTACTGAATGGATTTCAACTGGTTTTGAAGCACTAGAAACCATGCTGAAATCGGATAACACGCGTGAAAATTTTTGTTATGGCAATTCTGTAACTTTGGCAGATGTATATCTGATTCCACAAGTTTACTCAGCAAAAAGATTCAAGGTTGATTTAACCCCCTATCCAAGCATCGTTTCTATTTATGAATATTGCATGCAATTGCCCGCCTTTCAGCATGCAGATCCTACACAGCAAGCAGATTCAATTTAGTAATTAAAGAAAATTAATTAATTTATACAAGGGAATATATATGTCATTTATTTTTGAGCCAATTAAAACGGCAGCATTACCCATTCAAGGTTCTGAACAACAATTTCCAGTACGTCGTGTTTATTGCGTAGGCCGTAACTATGCAGCGCACGCACGTGAAATGGGTTTTGATCCAGATCGTGAACCACCATTTTTCTTTTGCAAACCAAATGATGAACAATCAGTTGTGCCTGTTCTAGCGGATCAAACTGTTGATATTCCATATCCACCAGAAACCTCTAACTATCATTATGAAATTGAATTAGTCGTTGCAATTGGAAAAGATGGCAAAGACATTTCTGTTGAAGATGCTGCTGATTATATTTTCGGTTATGCAGTTGGCTTAGATATGACGCGTCGTGATTTACAAATGAGTATGCGTGAAAAAGGTCGTCCATGGGAAGTCGGTAAAGCATTTGACTATTCGGCACCGATTGGTCCAATTCATCCAATTTCAGCAACTGGTGAACTTAATCAAGCCGATATCTTATTGACTGTGAATGGTGAAGAAAAACAACATAGTGATGTGAGCCACCTAATTTGGTCTGTTTCAGAAACGATCGCGAATTTATCTTCTTTATTTGAGTTAAAAGCGGGTGACCTGATCTTTACCGGTACACCGGAAGGTGTGGGTGCTGTGGTGAAAGGCGATGTGATGCATGCTGAAATTCAAGGTTTGACGGGCATTACCGTGAATGTGATTTAGTTTATTCAATTTTAAGAGATGTCTCAAAAATAAAAAAAAGAGACATCTCTTTTCGCTAAGGAATGCAATAGGGCGTAACTCAAGATACGTCTACAAGGAGTATTAAATGTCTCATTCTCAACAGACAATTGATGTACAAAGTTTTATAGATAAAAATCCGCTATCAGGTTCACAGAAATTAATTATGTGGCTGTGTTTTCTCGTGGTCGCTATTGATGGCTTTGATACAGCAGCAGTCGGTTTTATTGCACCAGCATTAAAAGCTGAATGGGCTTTACAAGCCACAGATCTTGCCCCTCTATTTGGTGCCGGTTTATTTGGTTTAATGGCCGGAGCACTTGTTTTTGGACCGCTTGCAGACAAGATTGGACGTAAATCTATTTTGATTGGTTCAGTGATATTATTTGGAGTAGCAAGTATATTTGCTGCATATTCTTCAGATCTTACTTCACTTATTATTTGGCGTTTTATTACTGGTCTTGGACTGGGCGGGGCAATGCCAAATGCGATTACCCTGACTTCTGAATATAGCCCAACAAAACGTCGTTCGAGTTTAGTTACTTTAATGTTTTGTGGTTTTACCATTGGTTCTGCATTAGGCGGAATTGCATCAGCACAATTACTACCAAGTGTTGGATGGCATGGTATTTTACTTATCGGTGGCATTTTGCCATTATTAACAGTACCTTTTTTAATTTTCTTATTACCTGAATCTCTCCGTTTTATGGTGCTGAAGAATCAAAGTATTGAAAAAATTGAACAGATCATGCGTCGTATTTCACCCCATATTCAAGTATTACCACGCTTAATTCCAACTCAAAATGAAACCAACAAAGTAGGTATTAAAGACTTATTCAGTCGTCAATATGCAATGGGTACGTTTTTAATTTGGTGTACTTTTTTTATGAGCTTACTCATCATATATATGATTTCAAGCTGGATGCCAACCTTACTTACAAATAATGGATTTAACTTAAAAAATGCATCTTGGGTGACTTCGGTATTTCAAATTGGTGGAACAATTGGAGCGATTGTCATTGGATATATGATGGATAAAATTGACTCTACAAAAGTTCTCAGCATTGCTTATGTATTAGGCGCAGCATTTTTAATGTGTTTGGGGCTAGGCATTGAACAGGCTAATACCATGTTATTACTTTTAGGAATGTTTGGAGTGGGTGTGGGTATTAGTGGCTCACAAGTGGGGGTTAATGCATTTTCATCAAGTTTTTATCCAACCCATTGCCGAGCAACGGGTGTGAGCTGGGCAAATGCAGCAGGCCGTTCCGGCTCAGTTGTCGGTTCAATCATTGGTGGCTGGTTAATGGCATTGAACTTATCTAGCTTCGAAATCATGTCATTATTGGCAATACCTGCTTTGTTTGCCGCTTTCTCATTATTTATGATCAATCGTATGAAAGCTAAAACTACAGACGTTTATTCAGTCGTACAATAAGAGCAACTTATCTCTGAATGAGACGTTTACCAAACGTATTGATTGATGTGCCTGAAAATGAAAGCAAATACATCCTACGTTTCTTGGCGGAATGGATTTAAAATCTAGAATATACCTATAGCCATTGCTGGGGGTATTGTGCTATGGGAACAACTGTTTAACCCAACATTTTACTATTGCTGATTTTTGGCTGAATCGTCGTCAAAACTACCGTGTGACCTTTAATGAACCGGATCAAGTTGAGCAACTGCAATAGAAAAAGCTGACTGAACAACTCACGGCCACGCTTTGATGCACTGAGTGAACTTGAATGGTGCAATATAATATAGTTTTAAGCACATTTGAGCGGTGTAAATAGGGCACTGTTGCAAATAGAGATTTGAGTCAATGATGTTCCCTTTAAAAAGTGCTTAGAGACCGAAAACTCTATTCACT
>NZ_JAFCTF010000028.1:0-7921 GCF_049895885.1 Acinetobacter sp. TSRC1-2 | reverse complement strand
AAATGTCCGCTTTTAGAATACTTAATTAAAGAATTTCTTAGCGGGCTGTTTAATATGTTGGTGTCTATGTCGGATAAAGAACTTAAACGATTGTCAGTCTTGCAAGAAGTCTGTGATCGACGCATAACGCAATCTAAAGCCTCCCAACTCTTACAACTCTCAGAACGCCAGATCCGGCGCTTAATTCAAGGATATAAAGCTCAAGGTCCCTGCTGCATTAGCCCATGCCGGTCGTGGTCAATCGAGTAACTCCCGGTTATCTGAAGCACTCAGATTACAGTGCTTAACCCTGATCGCTGAACAATTCCATGGTTTCGGATCCACCTTGGCCCATGAAAAGCTCACCACTGTGCATGGATTCGATCTTTCAGTGGAAACCCTACGTTGCTGGATGATTGCGGCTGACTTGTGGATTCCACGATCCAAACGCATGAAATGGCCGTATCAGCCACGCTATAACCGTGACTGCATGGGTGAACTGATTCAAATTGATGGCTCACACCATGACTGGTTTGAAGGCCGAGCGTCTAAATGCTGTCTGCTGGTGTTTATTGATGATGCGACAAGCAAATTACAGCATTTACGCTTCTGTGAGTCAGAATCAACCTTTGACTATATGCTTTCGACACGTTCCTATATCCAACAGCATGGTAAGCCTTTAGCGTTTTACAGTGACAAACATTCAGTCTTTAGAGTCAATCAAAGCAGTAAACAGGAGACCAAGATTACCCAGTTTGGACGTGTTCTGAGTAGATTGAATATTGATATTATCTTTGCCAATTCACCGCAAGCCAAAGGTCGTGTGGAACGAGCGAATAGAACCCTTCATGACCGTCTGATTAAGGAGATGCGTCTGGAAGGTATCTGTTCAATTGCAGAAGCAAATGCGTGGTTGCCCTGCTTTATTGAGCAGTTCAATCAGAAGTTTGCCAAGGTGGCCTCCAATCCCAAGGATTTACACCGTACTATCACTGAAATCCCTGAAGAATTAGACGATATTTTTACCTGGCGAGAGCCACGTAGAGTCAGTAAAAGTCTCACGATTACCTACGACAAGTGCATCTACATTTTGGAAAATATCGAACAAAACCAGAGTTTGATCGGTAAATATATCGAGTTTTTAGAATACCCTGATGCTACGGTCGCAATTGAATATCAAGGTAGAAAGATCAGTTACAGCATCTTCGATAAATTAAGTCAGCTCAACCAGCGAGAGATTGTTGAGAATAAAAGATTAGGTTCTGTCCTGGCCCATATCCAACAGCAGCATGAAGAACTGGAACAACAAAACAAACGCAATCGCTCTCAAAAGATGCCAAGCAGGCGTGCACAGAAAACAGCAATTCAACAACGAAATATGAATCCTGTGCTTGACTTGGAAATATCCATATAGGACATTTCTATTTGGTTATTAGGTAGGACATTTCTACTTGGGAATAACACAAAAAAGTAAGGATCTATAGGCCCTCGCTGCGTATAAGAGATTTTATGTTAAATAGGTTAAAGCCAAACAGCTACTCCACCGTGATGAGAGCAAGTTCCTCTACTATTCTGACTAAAAGACCATGTGCTATCTCTACATTTTGCTGTTGCACCAGGTGGCTGTTTATTTGATTTCTTTGGACTCGGCACGTAATTCCCGTCTACATTTGTATAACCTTTCCCAGTGCTAGTAGATATAGCGGTCTTATTGCTTTTGATATTTGATTTTTTGGCTTTAGGTTGATTTATTAAAGGCCGAACAGCTTTACTTTTATCTACACCTTGTTGGATTTTATAACTTTTATTTTGCTTCCAACATTTTTCTGTAAAACAGATGTTTTTAAGATTTAACCAATAGGGATAGTCCCTATCCGCAGAAATATTGGCCCAATCCCCTTTTGTATCAAAGATGAATATCTTTGTTCCTCGAGTTACATGATTTATTGCATTGAGCCCTTTAGGAGTAGGGAATACCTCTAAAATATCTTTATTTACATAACCAATTATTTTTACATCTAATGGAACTGGTAATTCTTGAATAAAATCATCAATAGGATCATATGCTTTTGGAGAGGAAGGCGTATTGGGCTTCTGATCGACTTGAAGCCTGGAGCTTACAGGCTTTGTCTCTATTGAAACGCATCCATTAGTAAAAATAATTAAAATACAAATTGATATGTATCTTAAGAAAATATTTTTATTTATACATTTCATGTGAAACTATCTAAATATCATGTCTGCCATAAATTATTGATCAATAATAATTTTTTTCAAAGAAATATTATTGTATTAATTAAAAATTAGAGAGAATTAGGCGCTTTTATACTAATAAAAATTTAAGTCTGTCGTTTTTTAAATTTTGGAATGCTATAATTGTTTATACGCCATTGACGTACTTTAATTCATGTTATTCATAGAAACTAGTATTTTTACCAAGCAAATCAAAGATCTTGTCACTGATGAAGAATATCGTCAGCTACAGCAAGATCTATTGGTACAGCCTGATAAGGGTGACTTGGTAAAAAATGGTGGTGGAATTCGTAAAGTACGTTGTGCTCAGGGCAATAAGGGAAAAAGTGGTGGTATCCGTGTGATCTATTACTGGGTCACAGAGGATGACCAGATCTTTTTCCTCATCGCTTATCCTAAATCGGTGAAAGATACTCTAACGGATAAGGAAACTGCAATTCTGCGCCAATTAGTGAAGGAGCAATTTCATGGATAACAACTTATTTGATGACCTGGTTTCTTCAATCAAAGAAGCAGGCGCAATCAAACGTAAAGAGATCCAAGCAACCCGAACAACGGAGCTTGAATTGCCTGATGTTAAAGAAGTACGTGAAAAGACTGGTTTAAGCCAAGTTGAATTTGCAGCACGCCTCCATATCAGCGCAAGAACGCTACAGAACTGGGAGCAAGGCCGTCGTTATCCAACGGGGCCAGCAGCGACTTTAATTCGTATTCTTGATGCTCATCCGACTCTGATCTAAGAATTTCAGATAATAAAAAACCCCGATAGGATGTCGGGGTTTTTCGTATTCCGTTCTTGGTACGACATCCTGTTGTACCTCACATTCCTTGCGTTAGAACATAAAATTCCTTTTTACGTTCTGGAACATCCTGTTCCTGATGTATTAATCATATGATCTTTCAAGTATTAGAACTAGTAGCCATATACTGGAATTAATGTGAGAAAATGCTTACAAAGCTGGCTAAAAAATACCCCGGTTTTATCCGCAGAAATTGGGGATATTTTTGGCCCTGGGAAGACCGAGAACATTGGAAAAATGTCTGAATTGAGCGTTTTTTAACCGATTTTATTGGCTAAATATTACAAACATGATCAAAAAACACACGAGTTGTTAAAACGTGTGTTTTTTGATCTTTTTGGCCTTGGTTTTATTGATTTAAGTTATTGATAAATAATAATATTTTAAAGAGCATTTCGTATAAGCGCCATTATGTTAAATGGAATAGGAAGTAAGTGCAGACCTATTACTTTGGCCAAGCTCAGGCATAAGAATTATTACAGTAAGTGTTTAACTAAGTAAAAATGCATAAACTTTTTGAAATTAAAACTTTACACTAAAAAAGGCTAAGATTTTTTGTTGGAATTTTATCATTAAACTTTTTCTGTTTCTCCATATTCATTAAACAAATATATCTATTACTTAGTGAAGTTTCATTTGTGTTAACAGTATATTTTCGTTTTTTATAAAAGAGTTGATCACTACCATTGATTTCTTTAGGAAGATAAAAGGTTCTTCCTCTGTAATTTGATAGGAGACTAGAAGAATCTAAGTTTTTAAATAACTTCATAAAAAAGAACTTTTTATGCCATGTTTTTTCTATGCTTAATAAATCATTAATATCTAAAGTATTTTTATTTTTTTTAAAAAACAATTCGCCTATATTATCTACAAACAAACCAAATTCACTCTGAATAAACTGATTATAAATAAAATCCTTAGACTCCCAAAACTGATCTAATAACCTATAATTAATATCTCTACTGCTTTTTAAAAATACCTCATTAACTATTTTATCTTTATCAAAAAAATCATAACCTATAAATAACCCACTTTGATATATTCCATTAATTGTACTTACATTAAATTTACTGCTAAAAATATCTCCACCAAGATCTTTTTCTATTTTTTTATCTAGTAAAGATTTAATAAAAGTAATATCTAAATTATTTTTTAGTATTTTATTTAAGTCACTAAGCTGTGAAAATTCACCATCGATAATTAAACTCCCTAGAGCATGATGATCCATATTTAATTTTCTAGATAAGTAACCTGACACACTGTGAGAAAGAGGAAAATGACCAATATCATTTAATAGCCCTGCAACGCATAAATGTTTGGTTAATTCTTGATCATAACATCTAGCATTACTAATTTTGTAGATTAAAGAAGCAATATTTATAGAATGTTGAGCTCTACTGATATCTTTTTTCCCATTTACTTTCTCTACTAGGCCAATAGCACCTAAGAAAGTAATACCGTCTAATCTCCTAAAGGCAGAAGTGCTTGTGATCATCTGATATATATTACTTTTTATGAAATATGGGTCTGAAAAATACTGCTTGTTATTACAACACAGAGAATCCTTTTCTAATCTCATAACATTTTACCTAACAAAAATTCAAATATAGTCTTAATCCTAATATTTTATAAAATTCTCAGAAATTATGTCAGTAGTGACTATAAAATAATAAAAGTAAGTTTTATGAATTTTAGTTACAATAATTTTTATTCTATAAACTATTTTCTCTAATAATATTTTTTAGTTCAAGTTAACTCATTTGTGCTGCAATACATAATTAAAAGATCTCAACAATAAAATTAAAAAAACTCTTACTTCTTTAAATTAAACTTAGTTAACCTGAATCCTGCTTAAGCCATCGCTTTACTAACTTGAATCGTTGGCTTATCCACAAATTCCAAAAGAATTATGGAAAGAAAGGAACAGAATTAAGAATATCTAAAATTAACATAATACACCTTATACGAAATACAAAAAAAATGAGTTTATCTTTATGATAATTAATTGAATTTTTAATTTTATATAAGAAGCTTTATGTCAAATAGACCTCAATCGAGGGCTATTTATTGTAGATAGATTGGATCAAATTGCTAATTCACTATGACTGCCTAATCTGGCTAATTCTAAAATTAGAAGTTCACTTTCTTCTGTTTTTTTATAGATTAAAACAAGATCTGGTTTGATATGGCAATCACGATGACCTTCCCAATTACTGACTAAAGCATGGTCACGGTACTTCTCAGACAAGGGTTCATCGGCTTGTAATAACTCTAAAGCGGTTTGAAGTTCAGAGTCTACGGAGTTTCTATGTGGCCCTTTTTTCTCACGTTTGTAGTCTTTCTTGAATGCTGAGGTGTACTTAATCGTCCGCATTTAGATCAGCCATCAAGTCTTTTACAGAAGTAAAGCTCTTAGCTTGGCTTAGGTCTTCTTCTATCGCTGCAATAGTTTCAGCATTAGGTTGCCAAATCTCAAAAGGTAAAGCTTTTTCTTTAGCTACTTTCGTTAATAACAAACGTACTGCATCTGAGACAGTTAAACCCATTGTTGCGAGAACTTCGGTTGCTTCATGCTTAATATTTTCATTAATGCGAGTAGTAACGAGTGCATTTGAAGCCATGTTAAACTCCATTGATTAACATTGTTAATCACATTATATTCCTAGATCAAAAAAAGTCAATTCGCATAAGCTCTATTATGTTAATTTTAGGCAAGCTTAACTATTTAAAAAATAACTCAGGTTTGTTATGCGTAAACTTTGTTATTTCATCAACTACGACTCTTATCTTAGGCTGTAAATGCCATCTTTTTTGCCATAGCACATGAATCGGTATTTCGACACCTGATATTTCTGGAAGAATGGAGATTATTTTCCCCTCCCTTAATGCATCAAAAGCTAACCAACTTGGCAGTTGAGCAAGACCAAGGCCAGCAGTGCAGGCACTTAGTAGGGCATCACCATCTGGTATTTCATGGGTATAATTAATTTCGTATGCTTCTGTTTCACCTAGTGAATTCTTTAAAAACCAATGCCCTTTATACTGGCTTCTCCAACCGATAAGACAATGGTGATTTTTTAAATCTTCTATATGGGTCAGGTATCCATTTTTTTCTAAATAGGATGGCGATGCACAAACGAGTAGTTTCTGATGGCCCAATGACTTTGCGATTAAGTCAGTTGAATCTTTTAAGTCGCCTATTCTTACGACTAGATCTACTCCCTCAGTAATCATATCCACAGCTCTATCTTGAAAGGTTACAGATAAATCTAATTGAGGGTATTGCTGTGCTAGATCTAATAATATGGGAAAAATATATCGACGACCAAAAGTCGTAGGAAGATCTATTCTTATACGCCCTGTAGGATAAGCATTCTCTGTTGAAAGGAATGTTTCTATATGTTCTAACTCTTCCAAAATACGACGAAAACTAATCAGCCATGCTTCACCTTCGGAAGTTAATACAATGCGTCGGGTTGTACGATGAAAAAGTTGCACACCCAATCTTTTTTCTAATTTATTAATACTTTTTCCTACCGCAGATCCGGTAATTCCAAGGATCTCTGCCGCTCCAGTAAAACTTCCCTGATCTACAGCCGTAACAAACTCGAGTATTCCTGAGAATTTACTATCCATAACCCACCTATTAAGGAATTATTTTCCACAATTAATAGAATTTTATCATATTAATAAAATCAGACTCCTGAATTATGATGAATTCAAATGATAATGAAGTTAAAGCATTATCAAATCTATTTTTATAGGAAGATATGATGAAGGCATGGTTACTCAAAGATTTTGGTTTAAATAACTTAAAATTAGAAGAAGTGGAAACACCAACGCCAAAAGCAGGCGAACTCCTCATTAAAGTTGGAGCTGTATCTTTAAACTATCGAGATAAAGCGATTGTTGAAGGTTTTTATGAACCACATTTAGTTCCAAAACCATTAATACCAGTATCAGATGCTGCCGGCACTGTCGTGGCTGTAGGTGAAGGCGTATCACGTTTTAAATTAGGTGATCGAGTCAATACCACACTTTATTCTCGTTGGATTGATGAAGAGCCAGGACCTAATGAACCGGCTTACTGTTTAGGTATGCCACTACCAGGTGGACTTGCTGAATATATGATCCTGCATGAAGAAAGTGCAGTAAAAGCACCAGATAATATGACTGATGTTGAAGCGTCTACGTTACCGATTGCGGCATTAACGGCTTGGTATTCAATGATGGATATCGGCAACCTTAAACCGGGACAAAATGTCTTAGTGCAAGGGACTGGTGGCGTTTCTATTTTTGCAATTCAATTAGCGCATGCCTATGGCGCTAGAGTGATTGCTACATCAAGTAATGATGTAAATTTAGAAAAGGTTCGAGCTTTGGGTGCGGATGAAGGAATTAATTATAAAACCCATCCTAATTGGGAAGAGCGAGTACTTGAATTAACGGATGGTAAAGGTGTGGATGTAACCATTGAGGTTGCAGGAGGCAATGGTCTTAATCAGTCTATTGCAGCAACCAAAGTAACAGGCACTGTCGCTCAAGTGGGTTTCTTAACCGGTCAAACCACTCAGTTAAATTTAATGCCTCTCATTTTCCGTCAAACAAAGCTTCGTGGAATCGCAGTAGCTCCAAGAGTTGCTTTTGAAAGAATGAATGACTTTTTAAATGCGAATCAAATTAAACCTGTCATTGATCATGTATATAAATTTGAAGACGCTATCGCTGCTTTTGAACATCTGTCTAAAGGTGCCTTTGGTAAGATTTTTATTCAAATTTCATAAAATAAATAAGTAAATTAAAAGACACCTTGGGACTGTTCTAAATTTTGTGTAAGTACTTAGTTTTAATTTATCCTTCTATGGATAATTATAAGAGGTACTTCACAT
>NZ_JAFCTF010000027.1:0-9084 GCF_049895885.1 Acinetobacter sp. TSRC1-2 | reverse complement strand
TCGGAAATAATCTCTACTAATACTGCATCTGCTTGTGAAGTACTTCTAACAGCAGAAATTTCATTTTTAATTTTAGTAAAAGATTTACCAGTTTCTTTAAAAGAAAAAACGGTTTTATTTCCAGTGAGAATTAGAGGGGTAAGATTAGCGACTTCGCCTATTTTTAAGAATAGCTCTGCCACTCTGACTTGATGGGCATAAATAGATCGTAACTTTTGGGTAATTTCTAAAGCAGTACGTTTATTCATAAATATAACCATTAATTTTATTAGATTTTTTGAACATTTTAATTCTTGTAAATCCAATATTAGCAGAACTAGTATTAATGAGTAAAATTTGTGCACTAGTGCACTTAAAAAACTGCTTATTGCTAATAGCGCAAGGGTTTCAGCTTTAAAAAGGATAGAATCCATAAACTCAGAGATATCACAGAAATATTAAAGTTCGATTCTGTTCACTTCATAAAATGAGTGTCAAAGCATATGAAAAGAGATGAGTTTTTAGGGCAAGATCCTGAACGAAAAATTATTTTTGCTTTTCTCTTTAGTAGAAACCAAAAAGCAATCTCCCTTTTTATAAAATACTCAGATGAAAGGACCCTGCAAATTGCAAAGCAGACAATCGCTTTACATATCCTATTTTGGCATTCAGGGGTAAGCGTTGCTGATTTAAAAGAAGTGTTTGAAAATGACCCTGGCTTAGTCAATTCAGGCATGGAATTTTGGACAGAAATTGTTAAATAATCCGTGTAAAAAATAAATTATTCTTCAAAATTCCACGCTTGGCTTTTATAAATTACTGATGCTTCTCTGAATCAAGTAGAGTTAAATTAAATAACAGACGATCTCGATCATCCATTAAATAACGATCCATTTGAGCAATCAATTTCGCTCGAGCCTGCTCATCTTCTTCGGTGATTTTCAGCATGCAGGATCCAATTAAAATCTTGCGTCTGGTGTCATCCTTTCGCGCCTGTTCTTTCTCTTTGGCTTTTTCTCTTGCCAGTGCTGCTTGTCTTTGAGCTTTTAACTGTTTCAGCTTTTCTTCCTGAGCCTTAATCTTGCTGTCTAAATTTTCAGTCACGCTCATTAATCCAATACCATCATCCTGGGAAATCATCCCTAACATAAGCGCACTTGAATCTGCATTCAAGGTACTCTATGTATAGTAATGTTTTCCTCGAAGAGCGCACTTATGCAAACTTTGTTTGCAAGTCCGATTGGGGTTCCCCCAATACCCCAACAACCGTATCCACGGTTGTCATTCCACTTGGTGAAATTTAAAAAGCAAAAGGCAGTCATGGCGATCTACCACTTTTCAGTCAAAACCGTAGCACGATCAGCAGGGCGTTCCGCCACTGCTGCGATTGCCTATCGTGCCGCTGAAAAGATCTATTGCGAACGTGAAGGGAAAGAACATGACTACAGCCGAAAAACCGGAGTGGAATATAAAGAAATTTATTTACCCGAAGGCGCACCAAAGCATTTAAAAAACCGGGAAAAACTCTGGAATGAAGTTGAACAGCGAGAAACCCGAAAAAACTCCACCGTGGCCCGGGAATTTGAAATCGCCTTTCCGAGTGAACTGAATCAGGAACAACGCCTGGCCATGCTCGAAGAACTGTGTTCTAGCATTGTGGAAAGAC
This sequence comes from Acinetobacter sp. TSRC1-2, assembly GCF_049895885.1. Classification (NCBI taxonomy): domain Bacteria; kingdom Pseudomonadati; phylum Pseudomonadota; class Gammaproteobacteria; order Moraxellales; family Moraxellaceae; genus Acinetobacter; species Acinetobacter sp. TSRC1-2. Next base: position 7,439 of record NZ_JAFCTF010000027.1, on the reverse strand, counting down.
ACCAGGTCGCAGTCGATGCCTGTATCCATGCACCACATACCGGATCCGGCAGTGATGAGCGCAATTATCACGCACACATCCTGATGAGCACACGCAAACTGACTCCGGAAGGCTTTACCGACAAAACCCGGGAACTGGATCAAAGACACAGTGGAGAAATCGAGTACTGGCGCGAACACTTTGCCAATATCTGCAACAGCCACCTGGAACTTGCCGGACACGCAGCCCGAGTCGACCACCGCAGCTACAAAGACCAAGAGAATGGTCTGGAAGCGACCCTGCACGAAGGACCGAAAGTCACTGAACTACGCAGACAAGGTATTGAAACCGAAATCAGCCGAACCAATGATGAAATCAAACAGAGAAATCAGGCACAGCTGCAATACGGCAAAAATATGGACGATCTGATTGCTGAAAATGAGATAAAACTCAACAAACTGAAAGCAGAGCAGCAGATTCAAATCAAACATAGTGCTAAAACGCTACCAATTGACGAAAAAGCCCTGTTTGAGCAAAAACAGAGGGAAACCCTTGTTCAACTGCTCAAAGGCGAAATCAGCGCAAAAGACGCGAATCTAGACCCAAATTTCATGCAGTATCATCTGGAGAAGGTCGAAAATACCCTGAGCAAGCAGCAAAAGCATAAAAACGAGTTCAATCAGCAGCTCGCAGAGGAGATTGTGAAAAGCGGACTCAAGCAAAGTCATGCCAAATTGCAAAGTCTGGTGGATCAACACAAGGAATTAGGCCAGAACAAGCCGTTATTATTTGGAAAAAAAGCCTGGGAAGCGCAACGTGATGCACTTTACCAGGAACACAAGCAACTGAAAGGGCAACATGAGCAGCAGAAAAAAAGTGGTGTGAAGGAATTACTGGAAAGAGATGCTTTCAAAGAACATGCCTGGAAACAGTACCAGAAGCAGCATCCGGCCAAAGCCGAGCAATACCAGAATCTATACCGATCCTACCGGATCATTAAAAAATGTGTGGATGAAATCAAACTAGAACAACAAATGAAACTCAGACAAGAACAACAGCTCAAAGCACAGCAGCCTGCACCGAAAATGAAATCTCGTGGCATGAGCCGATAAACAGAGCGAGTGTCTACGAGCGAACTGAGAAAATTCGCCCATCCCTTTCCCTGATTACAAGCTCCCTATCCATTAATCACCTGCATTGCAGAGCATCCCGCATGGGTGCGAACTTTCCAATCTTGATTCCAGACCGAGCGTAGCGAGTAAAAAAAGCTTATGAGCGAAGCGAATTCCGAGTCGCTTTTGATCTTGCTTTTGCTTTTTCTCAAAGTCACGAAAATATGACGCAAAAATTGCCCCCGACGAATCGAGCGAAAGCGAGATTCAATAGAGTTTGAGCGAAGCGAAAACCAAGGGCAATTTTTCTTTGCTTGGGCTTTTAATTATTTTTAAAGTTTTAAATGCTTTTAGATAGGCTGAATCCATTGTAAACAAAGGCTTTTACTCTTCATAAGACGACACTTACCTTGCAATAAGACGACACTTACCTTGCAATAAGACGACACTTACCTTGCAATAAGACGACACTTACCTTGCGTAAGACGACAAAATATATTAGTGTCGCTTTAACGACATAAAAAAACAATGCGCCATGAAAGAGCTGATAGTAAAAGATAATGCTTTAATTAATGCTAGTTACAATCTAGACCTAGTTGAACAACGTTTAATTCTGCTTGCGATTATGGAAGCTAGAGAAAGTGGGAAAGGTATTAATGCTAATGACCCCCTGACCGTTCATGCTGAAAGCTATATTAATCAATTCAACGTACATAGAAACACAGCTTACCAAGCCTTAAAAGATGCTTGTAAGGATCTATTTGCTCGTCAATTTAGCTATCAAGAACAACGCCCAAAAGGTATAGCAAACATAACTAGTAGATGGGTTTCACAAATTGCTTATATTGATAATACTGCAAGTGTTGAGCTTATATTTTCTCCTGCCATAATTCCTTTAATTACAAGGCTTGAAAAACATTTTACAAGCTATGAAATGAAACAGATTAGCTATTTAAGTACTGGCTATGCTGTTCGTCTATATGAGATTTTGATTGCATGGAGAAGTACAGGGAAAACGCCAATAATAGAATTGACGGATTTTAGAAAACAGATCGGTGTACTAGATAGTGAATACAACAGAATGCATGATTTTAAAAAACGTGTATTAGATCCCTCAATTAAGCAAATTAAAGAACATACAGATATTACAGTTGAAGTAGAACAACATAAAACAGGACGCTTTATCACTGGCTTTTCATTCAGACTTAAACAAAAAAAATCTGCAAACAAGCAGCTGATCAACACCATAGATTCAAACACAGTAGATCTATTTTCTAAAATGACAGATGCTCAACGTCATATGTTTGCTAATAAGCTTTCAGAACTTACAGAAATGGGCAAATACTCACAAGGAACAGAAAGCTATCAACAGTTTGCAGTTCGGATTGCAGAAATGCTACAAGATCCTAATAATTTTAAAGAACTGTATCCATATCTAAAAAAAGTGGGATATATGCCGGAGAATAAAAAGGATTTAATAAATGGCTAAATTGTCGCTCAGCGAAGTATCAAAACGGTTTAATGTGAGTCGTTCAACAATTTATAGAGCAATTAAAGAAGGCCGAATCTCAAGAAGTGCTGATAGTCTTTTTGATATAGCTGAAGTTATACGATGCTTTGGTGAACCTGTATTGAAGTCTCAGGAAATCCCACCTAAAGAAATAAAAGATGATGCAGATTTACGTCAACTTGTCGATTTTATGAAGAGAGAAATTGAATCTTATAAAGATCGAGAACTACGTTATTTAGATCAAATTGATCGGTTTCAATTACTGCTAGGTCATAAAGAAGAATCTGAAAAAAAATCTCATGAAACACCAGTGGAACGTCCTGGCGATACACTACGAGACAATATCAATGAAACATCTGAAACCCTTATAAATAAAGAAATGGAACATAATGATAAATCTCATGAAGCACCAGTGGAACGTCCCAGTACTATGTCATTGAAACAAGTTGAGACGCCTAATGACACACCAGAAAAGAGAGGTTTTTGGAGTAGATTTTTCTTACCTAATGGCTAAATTTGGTCTTTAAAATAGTTCTTTATATGAAAGATCCATTAAACAGCCCAGTTTTTACAAACTGGGCTGTTTAATGGATCGCAATATCTTGTTATTACATAAGTTAGGTTAGAACAGTTCGCTGTGTGTTCCTGCACGAACAAAAACAATCATATCGAACTTAGACAGGGATTCAACACGATAGATCAATAGAAAATCGCCACCGACATGCAATTCACGGCAGTTTTTCCACTCACTACCATTTAAGGCATGATCAAGCCATTCTGCCCCTAACGGTTCATCATTAACGATTAAGAGCATCATGACTTCTTTTAGTTTTCCCATATCGTAGCGACCACTACGAGAAAGCCGTTGCCAATCTGCTAAAAACTCTTTGGTGTAGTCCGATGATCGAGGTAAAACGGCACGTTTAGATTTAGCTGTTTTTTTCGAGGTCATTGAACAAGTCTTCTACAGTTTCGAAACGGGCTTTTTTAGCTTGGATCAGTTCATCTGCTTCATTCATAGCAGCAAGAGTCTGTGCATTCGGTACGCGAACCTCAAAGGGGATTGCTTGTTCTGCAACAACACGGGTTAAAAAGATTCGTACAGCGTCAGAAACAGACATACCCATTGATTTTAGAGCCAACTGAGCTTGAAGCTTAGTATCATCATCAATTCGAACGTGTAGCATTGAGGTTTGAGAAGTCATATCTTTACCTTAATGTTTGTAACTCAATTGAGATACATAATAACATAAGATTATACTTTTACACCACAATAATAGCTTTAAAGAACTGAGCGACCCTACTAAATTCACCACCTATCAAAAATATAATTTAAATAATTAATATATTGATATTGAAAATAAAAAATTCGTTCCTATATATAAAACTCACCATTTTTAAAAACCGTAAAGAGGGCATCATGTCACAAGAAGATAAGTGGGAATTTTATAAAGATAATCGTGGAGATTGGCGTTGGACAAGAACTGCTGTTAATGGTCGTATTGTAGGGGCTTCAACTCAAGGTTATTCAAATAAAAGTGACTGTATTGATAATGCAAGAAGAAGTGGTTATACAGGCTAATTGTTCAATAGAACTAATTAAATCTGTGGAACAACGATCAAATAGTAAGTGTGGAACGTGAAAAATCATTAAAAAAGCCCAATCACTACAGATTGGGCTTTTTTACATACGATAAGATTATGATTTATATAAGAAATAAAAATAATTTCGTATAAGTTGTATTATGTCAATTTTAGATATTCTTAGAAATAAAAATTAATACATTCACTAATTAAACTTATTCCTTTTAAGGAAACCTGTGAAAATCTCATCAAAACTGCTTCAATTTTTTCTACATCTGTCTCTAGGTTTTTACTACTTCGCTATTATTATTTAATGCGTTATTGTAAATAGCCTTGTAAAGATTGAAGTAATGGAGCAACTCCAGATGACAAAGTAATAACTGCGCTAAAATCTGTTAAATATTTTTTCCATTTTTCACTTTTGTCATTATCACACATAAATTTTTTATAAGTATCATCAACAATTACGTGACCTATTGATTTTTCTAAGATATCAACTAATTTTTCATGTCCATAAATTTGATAATTATCTAAAATTTCTAAAATTTTCTTGAGTTGATCAATCAAATAAACTTTTACTTTAACATCTAAATTATTCAATTTTAAAACATCATCTAGCAGTTGACGCGTATTCTCTTTTAAATTTGAAATTTCATCATCAGTCAAATTCTTATTAATACTTGAAATATGATCCCATGCTCTAACATGTGATGCTAAAGAGATTTCTACGATTGGGTAAAGATCATTTAATTTTGCTCTAAACTGACCGGCTTGATCAAATGGAATAATCAAAACATCAATTAATTTATTTACCCATGTTCGATCATCAAGTAATGGGTTGTCTGCTTCTAAATGGCTTGCAACATCATAGGCCATTTGGGATAAATAAACTAAATGCTGTCTAACATTAGAATTTTTAGGAAGATTTAAAGCAGTCCTATAACAATCATATGGTCTTATATCTGATTGATTATTAAATTGTTTTAAGTTTTTTACTAAATTAAATAAAATTAATGGCTTATTCATAATAATCATGTTGAATATATAACTAATATATTGATTATATTATATTTAATAATAAAATTTATATACTTATATAAATTTCTTATCTAAAGCAAAAAAACGTGGATACTAGATCCACGCGTCCTTTACATCATTCATAAATTACTTTTTAAAATCTTTTAAAATCACCTCAATATGATCTGTAAATTGATTTAAGTCAGTTACCAATAAATTTTGTTGCTTGGCCCGCATATTTACCGTAGAAATATCATAACTTTTAGCAACATACGTTGATAAATATTGTTCAAGAGTTTCAATACGTTCACGCAAAGGCAATCCTTCTGTGTTTAAGCTAGGTTCCTTTTTCGCAAAAATCCCCATTCGATACTGTTGTTTGTTGTTATCTTTAGATACATCTACCTCAATAACAGATCGATACCCAAAATACCCTTGCGATGGATTTGGGAAAACAAATTTAAAAACAAAGCTAGAATATGAAAAAACACATTCTTCTTGTTGTTCTGGTAAAGCCCGCTGAGTAAAATTAAAACCTAAATCTTTAAATAATATAGCAGTTTTGGACTTTATATCATTTAGCTTATCTGTAAAGTTTTTATCATCTAGAGCGTAAATTTGAGTTCGTATATTATCTAGTTTTTTTTGTAAATCTTCTTGCTCTTTAATCTCGTTTATCTCTTGTTCTAGTGATGACTTAAGGCTTTGTAATTCTGCGCTCATTTTAATAATTTCTCTTAAAGTTATATGAACTATCTATATGCTATTAATTTTATAAATTTCAATCATAAACTTATATTTTTTATAAAAAAATATTTTAATCTTTCACATAAAATCTACAATATAAAAAGAAAATATTCATCAAAACCATGTCTCATTTAACATAATGGTGCTTATACGAAATTATATATGGTGGCTAGTGAATTGTCGGAGAGATTTCAGTGTATTTGTAAGAGTACCTTTTGGTAAAACAATTTCAGAAAAAATTTTTCCGTAATCTAATGTATAAAATACGCGCTCAATATTTTTATCAAAACCAATACTCAAGCCTAATCCATACTGAAATAGTTCCCCTGTATCTAAGTTCACCAGTTGATCATTACTTAATGAAAAATCAATCTGACTCAAAAGGATACCCCCTAAATCTTGTTTAATATTATGAATTTCTTCTAAATTACTTATAAGATCATTAAATAGGGGAATTAGGGTGATATTAGTATATTTTCCTGGGTATGCATGATCATCAATCCAAAAATTAAAAACGCCCAACTCTAGGTTATTTTCAAGATAGTACGTAGTATCCCATTGAATAAAAAAGTCATTGTTATGTTTTATAATCATATATCTATATCCATAAATTTATGATCTATATTTAACATAAAATCTCTTATGCGAAGTCAAAAATAGGAGCTTTCAGCTCCCATTTTTATTGTTAAACATTGAATCCTATATGTTTTCCCGTTGGAAGTTCCACATCAATACGAAGCTTTCCGCCCATTGCTTCAACATACTTTTTCATGGTTGAAATTTTCAAATCATTACCACGATTTTCAATTGCTGAAAGAGAGGGCTGTTTGATTCCAAGTGTGGCAGCGAGTTCTTTCTGCGAAATCTCTAACTCTTCACGAATAAGATAAAGCTGACTTTCTAGCAGTAATTCATCTGCCATTTTTTGAATACGGGCTTGGCTCTCTGGAGAGCGGCTAGCTAACAATTCTTGTAGAGTCTTAGCCATTAGATTTATCTCCTAGGGTTGTGAGATGAAGTTCGTATTGCTCATCCGCAATATCCAGCATGTCTTTATAAAAACGCTTTTTACCGCCTTTATCAGCAATACATAGCACAATAGCCTGTCGTAAAGGATCAAATGCGAAAAAAGCTCTCAGTGGTCTACCGCGATGTTGAACACGCAGCTCTTTCATGTTGGTAAATTTAGATTCATACACGGTATCTACTAAAGGGCGGCCTAAACTCGGTCCCTGCTGCTGTAGAACAACCAGGGCAGCTAAGACTTTCTCTTGTGTTGATTCATCTTGCTGTTCAAGCCATTGATTAAATAGATCTGTCGTAATGACTATCCACATACCACAACCAAAATATAGATTATAGTCTATATTTTAAGTGGATTAGGCTTGCTTTGCAAATGAGAAATGATAGGTAATAAAAAAGCCCAACATCCTGTTGGGCTTTTTCGTATTTGATGCTTAGATCTGACTCCTGTCTGATCTTACGTTCCT
>NZ_JAFCTF010000026.1:0-9527 GCF_049895885.1 Acinetobacter sp. TSRC1-2 | reverse complement strand
TCTGGGTTGATCAGTCATAAGATGTTTATTCCCAAAGGCACTAATACAATAAAATGTATATACACTATATATACATTGTGAAAATTAAGCAACCATTTAATTTATTGTTTTTTATTAAAAATATTTTTGAGGATGAAATTTTTTCTGCAAATTTAAAATAATGGAATCTGATAGCTACAGCAATATTTTTAAATATATAAAAATCTCGGTATTCTTGATGGGATGGCAAACCGGACATTTCTATTTAGGGTTTACAATTCTAATAAATGACCTAATGTAATTTTGGAGTATGATCTATTTGGATGTCGTACAAGGGAAGGGTAATGTCACCGCGTCGCCAAGTCGGAACCCATTTGCCGATTTCATCTCAGCTCGATGGGGCGTGCATGTTTGGCAGCGATGCCTGAAGATGAGCGAGAGTTTCTAATGCATGCGATTCGTCGTAAACACGCTGCTGAGTGGACTAAGATTCGACAAGATTTAGAACAGGCATTTAAAGATTATCAGGATTATGGTTACTGCCTCTCAATAAGTGAATGGCATAAGGGCGTGAACTCGGTAGCAGTCCCTTTTGTACATGAAGAACATGGTCTGTTGGTGTTTAATTGTGGGGGCTCAAGTTTTTTACTAAACCAAGAAAAAATTCAAAATGATATTGCACCGCGCTTATTACATATGGTGAATAATATTAGAAATGAATTGGGTTAGATATTGAATGAAATTATTATGAATTATTTTTCAGGAAGGCTTTAAATCATCATAGCCATCCTGAATTATTAAAATTAATTTACACAATTATATAAAGAAATTCAGATCGAAAAATCAAATGTATATAACAAAAACATTAAGTCATTAATTAATACAGTTGACCTGCAAGCGGTTGACCTGAAGTAGAGTAGCATTGTGTTTTGATAGTTAACTCATCAATGCACATAGGATAATAATTATGAGGTTATTGTTCATTGCGATACAAAGCTAAATACGTACCTTCTACATTCGAAAACCTGATTGATCCAGACCTGACAGGACATTACTTAACCTGAGTTCGACGAAATCCGCTTAGCCTTTTAGCATATTTTGGAAAGTTGGCTTATTTGGATTCAAGCAATAAGCCACTACAGCAGCCATAATATTCATCATTTTGGTTATTAGGTAGGACATTTCTACTTGGGAATAGCAACATCTGCTTTATTTTTAAAATCAGTATATTGAGTATTTTTATTCTAATCAGGAAGTAAAAGAGCTATCTATCCACAGCATAAACTACGTTTCAATATTTGAATCTAAAGGAGTCTAAAAATATTTTGTAAGGTTTGGATAAACCAAGTTCGAGCCTCTAGATCATCTCGATGATTATACCAATTAACACTGACGTTAAAGGGTTTTACGGCAAAGGGCAATTCAAAAACATTTACTTCACTGTTACGCTCATATACTTTCGCTGCACGTGAAGGTAAGGTAACTAACAACTCAGAACTGCTCACCACATCCTGTAAGACACTAAAATGTGGCAGCTCAAGCATAATATTTCTTTTTAAACCTAGCTCTTTTAGCTTTTGATCAATTTCAATGTGTCCGGTAGAGGATTTAATGGCAGCATGCTTTTCCTGTAAGTATTGCTCTAAACTGAGCTGCTGCTGTACGCGCGGATGCTGTTTATGCACAATACACATATAACGTTCTTCAAATACATTACGCGATTCTATTTTTGGCATAACGGTATAGCTGCTATTAAATACTGCGACATCTAAAAAACCGTCAACAAGCCATTCTTCCACTTTATTTGATTTTATTTCTTCAATTTCAATCTTGATGAAGGGTGCTTCTTTGGAAAGGTACTGAACCAGTGAAGGCAGTAAGCATATTTCACCTAAATCTGATAAACCTAACCGAAATATTCGAGTGGAGGTTTTGGGATTAAATTGTTGCGAAGCGGTAATCGCCCTTTCAATTTCAGCAATAGACTGACTAAAGTTTGGATATAAACTTTGTGCCAATTTGGTCGGCTTGACGCCAAACTTATCCCGTTCAAACAGCGGATCATTTAAAAATTTACGTAAACGATTAAGATTATAAGTAACAGAGGGTTGACTTAAATTCAATTTTAAAGCGGCATGACTAATGTTTTTAGTTTCATAAATAATAATAAAAACTTTAATAAGACTAAGATCAATCAATGTTTAATCGTCCAAAATCAAACAGGGAGGTTTCCCTCCCTCAGTGAATTATTAAGCTTGTACAATTTCAGCTTTTATACTTTTCTTCTTTAAGCGATAGTAAATCATGGAAACACTCATCACTGCTATTATACAAGGGATCGAAAGCGCTATAAAATTATAATTGATTGGTAAACTTAAGCTCAGTAACCATCCACATAAAATTGGGCCCAAAATCGCGCCTAAACGTCCAACGCCTAAAGCCATACCTAAACCCGTTGCACGAATATTGGATGAATAAAATTGCGACATATAAGCCAATAATAAGATTTGACCACCAATTGAAGCAGCACCCGCAATCGCAATACAAATATACAGGACAAAAGTAGGCAGATTGTAACTCAGTAAAAATAATGCAATCGCACCACTCAAAAAGAGTGTACATAAGACTTTGGCTAAATTAAAACGATCAGCCAAATATCCACCACCAATTGCACCCAACATCCCACCAATATTCAAAGCAAGCAGAAAAACTAAACTGGTTGATAAATCATAGCCAGCCTCAACCATTAATTTAGGTAACCAATTTCCTAAGGCATACACCAGAACCAGTGCCATGAACACACTGCCCCAGAATAAAAGTGTGATTGGCCCACGACCCTCTGCAAATAAATCTTTCACAGGCGTTTTTGAAGTGGCTTGATTTTCATGATGCAAACTAATTTGAGTCTGGGCGTTATAAGTAAGACTACTATCAATTTGTTTAAGAACTTGGAATGCCTTTTCAGTTTTCTTTCTACGCACTAAATAGTCAATGGATTCAGGGAGTAATAACCAAATCATAGGTATTAACAAAAGTGGTACTCCCCCTAAAAGAAACATGATTTTCCAACCATATTGTGGAACCAACCACATACCTAACAAGGCTGAACACATTCCTCCGACGGCATAACCACTGAACATTAACGAAACTAAGGTAGCACGTAATTTTTTAGGGGCATATTCAGTCATCAGGGCAATGACGTTCGGCATTACTCCGCCTAAGCCCAGACCTGCTAGAAAACGAAAAATACCAAAACTTTGCGGATTAGATGCATAACCACACAAAAAAGTAAAAATACTGAATAAACATATACATAAAATAATTAATTTTTTTCGGCTAAATCCATAACTTTCTAATTTATCACTGAGACTACCAAATATAATGGCACCAAACATCATGCCAAATAAGGCAATACTGCCGAGGAATCCAGCAGTAATGGTATCAATTTGCCATTCCACCATGAGTTTTGGCAGCGCCACACCATAAATAACCAAATCATACCCATCAAAGATAATGATGAGTGCGCTCAGTAAAATCACACGCCAATGAATGGCTTTTAGCTGAGCATGATCCATGACTTCATTTGCATTAATATTTTGCATTACAGACCTCCCTGGTCATATATATTGCAATAATTTATTTTACGGGCCTAAGATTCATTGCACACTGTTACTTACCGTCTGAAGTGAGAACGAGCAGATGACTATGCATACCGCATTTGTATTTAATAGTTCTGCTAAGCCGTAGTCACCTTTACAGGAATTATTGTTTACGATAAACAGATCTGTCAGACCAAGTTTGATTAATCCTAAGTATATCTTTGAGTGAAGTTTATAATGATTAAAGGATGGATAGGATCAACCAATCCATCCTGAAAGCAATTAAGCGCTTGCGCGGCGACGTTCAACTTCAGAGGTAGGCGCAGCGTCCACATCTTTAACCAGTTCAACATTGAACTGAATGTGTTTGAAAGCTTTGTCTAAACCACGACGCGCAATCTCAGCTTCATCCGTTACATCTTCAGCCGTTGCCACTAAGCCATCACGTGTTGCAAATGCGAAGTCATCCCAAAGATACTTGTCGCCTTCAATATTGAATTGCGTGGTTAACTTACGGTAGCCCGGTGCAGAAACAAAGTAATGCACATGAGAAGGACGATTGCCGTGACGGCCTAACTTGTTGAGTAAAGCCTGTGTGGTACCGTTTGGAGGACAGCCATAACCTACAGGCATAATCGTTTGAGCGACATATTGACCATCTTGATCGGTAAAAATAGTACGACGAAGGTTGAAATCAGATTGTGATTTATCGAAGAATGAGTAGTTACCCAAGCTATTGGCATGCCAGACTTCTACTTTGGCACCTACAATAATATTACCGTCTGTATCGGTTACAATTCCTTCAATAAAAAGTACATCTACCTTGTCAGACTCTGAACCATCATCCATACGCGCAAAGCCGACTGATTCAGGTGCACCCGCCACATAAAGCGGACCTTCGATGGTACGCGGTGTACCACCTGTAATACCTGCTTTAGCATCAGCTTCGTCTGCACGAAGATCAAGATAATGCTCAAGCCCCAAGCCTGCAGCCAAAAGGCCGAGTTCGTTGGCTTGTCCGGCATCGGTAAGATATTCGAGACCTTTCCATACTTCACTTTGAGTCAGATCAAGATCATCAATAGTCTGGAATAAATCAGATACCAAACGTACTACAACTTGTTGAACGCGTTCATCTACGTGACCTATTGCAGTGTCTACATTCATTTTTTTAACTAAAGTGTCAATTTCCTGACGGTTCATACTATGACTCCTTAAGTATGCTTATTTATTGGTGGCTCGTGTTTCTCTCATCATGATTGAAACTTAGCAGCCTTTCCTTTTCGATTTGGCTTCTAACTTTAACCTGCCAGTTTTAAATGCTGCTGAATGTCCAGCTGTAATGCTGTGGTAGCATTTTCAATATCTTGTTCAAGTGAGTGTTGCCATAACCAGTCAAAACGATGCGCCAAATGTGCCCCGATTTCTTCAAAACTTGGATAATCAGGTGAATAAAGCTCGTAAATTTCCCCTGACTCATGTGAGGTATGTTGAACCTTGACTGCACGATCTAAACGGATATCTTCATAAATTTTTGATACCAATTTAATATTTTCTGCTGTGAGCTGTGGATTGGCTAATAAGTTGGCCAAGATCAGTGCGTCTTCCAAGCCTTGCCCTGCGCCTGCACCCTGATGCGGTAACATGGCATGTGCTGCATCGCCAATCACAATGACATTTTGGGTTTTATTTTTATAGGTGGTTAAAGGCGGTGTTTCATGTAAGGCCCAAATCGTCGGTTGTTCAATCAAATTCAATAATGCCTGACAACTGTCACTCCAATCTGCGAAGTCATCTAACATGTCTTGTTTAGAAACGGGTTTAGTCCAGAGCGTATTTTCAGGCAATGTCGTTTGGGTACGGTCTGATTTAAAGGCAACAATGTTAATTTCTTCACCCTGACGAATTGGGAAGGTTAAGATATGTTTGTCTTTACCTAATAGCATTTGAGGCACTTCAGCCAATTCTGGATCATTACCAAGCTCTTGAACGGCTTGTTTAAAGTCTTCAAATTTAATGATTCCACGATATGCCCAAGTTCCAGAGAATTCTGGACTCACACGTGCGAGTTGGTGAGAATCAAGCACATGGTTACGTATTACAGAATGGATACCATCACATCCGATCAGATAATCACATTCAACACGCTGCCCATCTATAAATTGGATTGAAACCTGATGATCTGTAGCCTTAATTTCTGTTACCCGTTTGTTAAAATGCACATTGTTCTGGGGAACCAAAGGAATCAACGTATCCAGAAAATCTGCGCGATGTACAGAAGACTGTCCCACATTCGGAGCTACAGAAGCTGATAAGTATTCATCATTATATCCATTACGCCATTGAAACCAGATATCGGTAAATGGAGCATTTACTTTATCTGCGATACTTTCATATTCGTTCGCCAAGCCTAATAAGTGAATTGCTTTTACAGCATTTGCACCAAAAGAAATTCCTGCACCAATTTCAGAAAATTGGGGTGCGGCTTCATAAAGATGCACATCTAAATTTTGATTTTTCACCAATTGTGTAGTAAGTGCTAATCCTGCAATCCCACCACCAATCACCGCAACTTTAATCTTTTTGTCCATTTTTAGCATTCCTTACTAAATTGCTTAGATTTCCATCATTAGCTATTTTTCAGAATTTATCCAATTTATATTTTTTAACTTGAACTATCTATTTTTTTGATACTTATTATTTAAAAGGATATGATCTAATTAAAAGATATTAAATATCCGATTCATAAGGATGGTGATTTAAGTGGATCAGAATTTTGAATCAATCAATTTCACAAAACACTATTTGTTAATATTCCAAATTTATTTTTAATAAAATCAATGAAATACTTGTGTTTTAATTGTGTGTAATTATTTTCTAGATAGACCATATATAAATTTCTATGCAGTGGATTAAAATCTACCAAGCATTCAACTACTTTTCCTGATGATAAATCAGCCTGAATATCCCAATTCAATTTATAAGCAATTCCTTGGCCTGCCAATACCCATTGATGAACTATTTCACTACTACTGCTAGCCAGATGAGGTGAGACTTTTACTATCGTATTTTTGCCATTTTCCATAAATGGCCACTCACTAAATGTATGCCGATTTCTAATCAAACAGAGACACTGATGATCAGTCAAACTATAGGGACTATCTGGTATTCCAAACTTTTGAAAATATTCAGGAGAGGCACAATAAATTTTTTTACCTTGAATGAGTGGAACAGAGCAGTAATCGATCTCTAAAGGAACCTCAATCTGAAAGGAAAAATCGAGTTCCTGCTCCATTAAATCTACTTTAGAATCAGATAATAATAATTCAATCTTTAAATGAGGGTATTGTTCTGCAAATTCGGCAATCCAAGCTGCTAAATGCTGTTTCCCAAATTGATTAAGTGAACCAATTCTTAATCGTCCAGTTAAAAAGTCCTGTTCACCTTGTAAGTTATTTTCCATCTTTTCAAGTAGGGACAAAATATGCTGGGTATTTTCTAAAAAATATTCCCCTTTTTCCGTTAATTTGAAACGACGTGCATTCCGCTCAATTAACTTAACGCCGAATCGCTGTTCGATCTGAGATAGACGACGGCTCATTGATGGTAATGAGCTTTCTAACACGATTGCCGCACGTGTAAGTGACCCTGCTTCTACAATTTTTAGAAAAAAATCCAGGTCGTTCACTTTGTCTCTAATTTTCATACTTTCATTTTATGAAACCTAAACTCTCATTTTAGCCTATTTTTTCTTCTTATTTATAGTTCATATTATCCAAACTCAAAATAAAGAATCTATTATTTTGAGTTTTCAAATACTGATAATCTATTCTTAAACTACAGAATGAATCTGGGTCCCTTCAAGGAGAAATACATGTCACTCGTTCACATTTCAGGATTTATAAATGGCGATTTTTTACCCATTTCCACCCAGACTCAGCCTGTATATGATCCGGGAAATTTTACCCATCAAATTGGTTCTATTAGTAATACCAGTTTAAATGATGTCGAAAGCGCTATTAATACTGCACATCAAGCTTTTCTTAGCTGGAAAGACAGTAGTATTGCTGAACGTCAAAACTGTTTAAAACAAGCTGCTGATCTCATCTTTCAACAAAAAGATGAACTAAAAGAACTGCTTATTTCCGAACATGGCGGCATGCTCTGGGAAGCAGAAACTGATTTTTATTTGGGTTCAGGTGTAATGAGTATGTATGCTCAGGCTCCGGATGATCTTTTGGTACCTAAAGAAATTTCAGAAGAAACAGGTTGGATACGAATTCATAAAAAACCTAAAGGAGTCATCTCTGCAATTGTGCCGTGGAATATGCCTATTGTATTAACCATGATGAAGTTAGGCCCTTTATTACTTGCAGGTAATACTGTGGTGTTGAAGCCTTCTCCATTCTCAGCATTGGCTTTAACTCAATTGCTTGCCAAAATAGCAGCAATATTTCCGAAAGGTGTGATTAACGTCGTACATGGCGATGCAGATGTCGGAAATATTTTAACGAGTCATCCTCTGGTTCGTAAAGTTGCATTTACTGGGGGAACAGCTACAGGTACAGCCGTCATGGCAAGTGCAGCTCAAACCATTAAAGATGTCACTTTAGAATTAGGCGGAAATGATGCCGCTATTATTTTAGAAGATATCGATTTTCAATCTATTCTTCCAAAATTATTAAAGGGCGTTTTTACACGAAGTGGGCAAATTTGTTTTGCAGTTAAACGCATATATGTGCCGAAAGATAAGCTTGATCAATATTTCGATCTTTTCTGTGAAGAGGTTGATAAGTATAAAGTTGGACATGGTCTAAACTCAGAAGCAAATTTTGGCCCACTCAACAATAAAAAGCAGTGGTCGATCGTACAGAAATTTATTGAAAATGCAAAAGCATCGGATCAATGTGAAGTACGTGAGTTAGGTCAAAAGCTAAATCCAGAACAGTGGGGTAATGGATACTATGTATTACCTCATGTAGTTAAAACCTTAGATAACTCATTAGAGATTGTTCAGCAAGAACAATTCGGACCTATTATTCCATTGATTGGTTATGAAACTGTAGAACAAGCAATTGAATATGCAAATGATAATGAGCAAGGTCTATGTTCATCTGTTTGGTCTGACAATATTGAG
This sequence comes from Acinetobacter sp. TSRC1-2, assembly GCF_049895885.1. Classification (NCBI taxonomy): domain Bacteria; kingdom Pseudomonadati; phylum Pseudomonadota; class Gammaproteobacteria; order Moraxellales; family Moraxellaceae; genus Acinetobacter; species Acinetobacter sp. TSRC1-2. The sequence continues at coordinate 812 of NZ_JAFCTF010000026.1, read as the reverse complement.
CTTGCCTACGAAGTTGCACAAAAGGTAGAAGCTGGTAGTACATTTATTAATAGCCATAGTTTTGATTCTTTACAACTCGGCATGCCATTTGGTGGAATTAAACAAAGTGGGATTGGGCGTGAATTAGATATTAATGAAACATTGAAATCTTATCTTGAGCCCCATTCGATTCGATTAATTAAATAAGAATTTAAATCATATTAATTCAGATGTTATCTAGCCAAAAGCTAGATAACACTTACATTTAAGGAAAAATGTATGAAAATCAGAGCTGCACTTGCAAAAGAAAAAATTATCCATTGGTTATTGAAGAAATTGAAATTGATGAACCTAGAGAGGATGAAGTTCTTATAAGAATAGTCGCGTCGGGTGTTTGTCATACTGACGCAGACTCAATTAAAGGAAATGGTGCACCTTTCTCAGCAGTATTAGGATATGAAGATTCAGGTGTTATTGAAAGAGTTGGTTCAAGTGTTACTAATTTGAAATATGTGTGATGTGCTGTACTCGGGTCGTATCATTGAAGTTTCTGCCGTGTTTTGGCAGCGCTTCAGAATCAACGCCATCAATATAAGCTAAATGGCACTGTTGCAAATAGCCATTGATGATAAGCTAAATAGTTTTTTAGCTAAAGGTTCAGCATATGAATCCCTTCAATGGTCGGCATTTTCAGGGCGAAATTATTCTTTGGGCTGTACGCTGGTATTGTAAATATGGCATTAGCTATCGTGAACTTCAGGAAATGCTTGCCGAACGTGGTGTGAATGTTGATCACACTACTATTTATCGTTGGGTTCAACGTTATGCTCCTG
>NZ_JAFCTF010000025.1:0-13284 GCF_049895885.1 Acinetobacter sp. TSRC1-2 | reverse complement strand
AACGGCTTATGCCACAATTAAAGGTATTGAAGTCATGCGTGCACTACGTAAAGGACAAGCTTCATCATTCTATTATGGTCAGCCTCAGGGTGAAGTGTATCTAGTGAATAGAGTTTTCGGTCTCTAAGCACTTTTTAAAGGGAACATCATTGACTCAAATCTCTATTTGCAACAGTGCCATGTGAAAAAGGGTCCGGCTCATAAAGCACCCTTTAAACATAATGTGAACAATGGGCATCCAGATCATAAGACCCCAAATCGACACTAATAGAATAAAAGGCCAATAAGTATAAAAACTTATTGGCCTTTTTTCGGCATCACTCTTATTTCAAGTAAGAATTTTGGCTATATTTCTTCTCAATTTAATATAATTGTGTTTATACGAAGCCTGGGCTGTAGATCCAGGCTTTTTTGACTTCGCATAAGAGCTTTTACGTTAAATAATCTCCAAACTAATAACAGCATTGTTACAATCTTTAGATAAGAGATATGAGGGTAAATAATTGAGATACAGATGGATAATCGGAAAAGTAGTCGGTTAATGATATGAGTGAATATGTATACATATTAAGTAATCCATCAATGCCTAACCTTATAAAAGTTGGTAAAACTACTAAACATCCCTCGAAGCGAATGTCTGAACTACATTCGACAGGTGTCCCTACTCCATTTGAATTAGAGTTCAGTGTAATGGTAGACAATTGCGGGTTTAGTGAGTTAGCAGCACATAGAGCTTTAGCAAATTATCGAGTTACGGGTAATCGTGAGTTTTTTAGAATTTCAGTGAAAAAAGCTATTGAGCTAATTTTACCAGTAATTGGTCATTACAAGATTCATGATGTGAAACAAAGTCATGGTATAGAGCAAATTTGTCAGGAATTAGCTCGTAGAGAAAATGAAAGGAGGAAAGTTGAGCTAGCTCAACAGATAGCTCGGCAGAGAGAAGATGATAGGCGAGAGGCAGAACGTTTGGCGAGACGTAAGCCAATAGAAGAAAAAATTTTCTCCTATGAACAAAAACTAAAGCAATTGGGACCACGACCAATTAAAAAGGAACTCTCTGGTTTTGAAAATTTCTTATTCCTTTGTTTCTTTCCACTACCATTTGGTTGGTTAGTCTGGTTAGGTGCCTTAAGTCTTTTTACGGGAGAAAGTCTAGTTTTCGGTTGGTTCTCTGTAGGAGCCCTTATCGGTGGATTTTTTGTATATCAGAAAGATAAAGAAATCGATGAGGCTTTTAATAAAGTAAATAAGCCTTTTAAAGAAATCGATGAAAATTTAAATGAATTACGCAAACAGTTAGAAAAAATTTATTAAATTAAAATTAGTGCTTTAAACGACATTGGTTGTCGTTTAAAGGATTAATTATATTGCTAACAGATTGGCAAAAATTTAAGGTTGTAGTTACTGAAATATAAAAAAAAGCACATCGGATATATCTTATTTGGAGAGAACTATGACCCTAGATGAATTTCGAAATTCCTTAAGTGAGAGAGATCTGAAAGGGATCGACTCAGAATTTACGTATTCAACTAGAAAGTTGGTTACTTTATTCAATGCTGATGGTGCTCATTTAAATAGATGGTGGGTACTTACACCAGTAGAATGGTCTTGTCCTTGTTGTAGACGTTCAAAGTCTCAGATCGTACGTTTAAATAAAAATAACTACTTAACATGCCAGCTTCATGAACATCATGATCATATGGAAGAAGTGGTAAGAACATTATTTGAAAAGTATTCCACATCAAAAAAGCAACAAGTTGCTGATGAGCTTTCTGAAAGATTTGCCATCAAATCAGCATTTTCTTTATCAGCATACGATAAGACTATTGTTTGCTTTGACTGCAACAAAGCTGATGCAGATGCAAAAAAAATAGTTAAAGCACATAAGTTTTTCTCGTTCTCTCCTAAAGAAATATCAGAATTTGTTATAGCCTCTCCAAATAAAGAGCATCAAATTAATGAGGAAGTTGCAAAAAAAGTATGGGAACGAGTACAGCCTATATTTCATATACGTATGGAAATGGCTGAAAAATTTGCCATGATTGCAGCAGAGAAGAATGATTGGTATCAACCATCAGAGGAAACATCCAGACAGATAGAAAGACGTTCTAAACGGTTGTTTGAACATAATAATTTGTTGGAAATTGATAAGTACGAACCTGAAAAGATACTTTACAACACTGAACATTTTAAAGGTCCAAATAATTCTTGGAGATTGAAAGGTAATCCACTTATAACCAAAAGACCTTCTAAAGAGGAGTTATCTTACCTCATATCTACTAAAGGAAAATATTGGGAACGTTATGATGATAATTGGAAATGCCCAGGCTGTTTTAGGCAGAAATATGAATGTGTAAGACCTTCAAATAAAAATAAATGGGTTCTGGAAATAAAGTCTGCACCACTATTTTTTGATGAGATATTCGATATAAATGGTCAAGCTGATCCAATGTGTATTGATTGTATGAATACGGCAATAGAGCTAGGTCGGGAAGTAATTAAACAAACAGGAGAATGTTTTGATTTCCCTAGTTCTGCTGTTACTTTAGAGGAATTAAGACAAGTTGTAATACCTAGACCTCATTCTAAACATTTATTTAAAAATCAGATCATTGATCAAATTATTCCTAGTATGGTAAGCAGATTTAAGGAATTTTTAGAGCAAGATGGTAATCCTCCCATAAATTGTATTAGTTCAGACTTGATCGTACATTCTTCTTGAAAAAGAGAAAGTTACCCGTTTTGATAAAGGTGTCGAAATCTCAATCAAACAAAGGTAACTTTCTTATGTTGCATACTAACAATCAAATCATCAAACACAAAGTAGGCTTACTCAATTTAGCCGAAGAACTTCAAAATGTGTCCAGAGCATGCAAAGTGATGGGTGTCTCCAGAGATACTTTCTATCGCTATCAGGAGTTAGTGCAGTCTGGTGACATTGATGCACTGATCAATACGTCCCGTCGAGTACCAAATCTAAAAAACCGTGTAGATGATGCTACAGAGCAGGCGGTTATTGATTTCGCAATTCAGTATCCAGCTTATGGTCAGCATCGTACCAGTAATGAATTACGCAAGAAGGGTGTATTTGTTTCAGGGAGTGGTGTTCGCTCTATCTGGCTCCGCCATGATTTGGAGAATTTTAAGAAGCGTTTAAAAGCACTCGAAGCTAAAGTGGCACAGGATGGTATCGAACTCAATGATCATCAGATTGCTGCACTTGAGCGTAAACATGAAGATGATGTGGCATGTGGTGAAATCGAAACAGCTCATCCAGGCTATTTAGGTGCGCAAGATACCTTTTATGTCGGGAATCTCAAGGGTGTGGGACGGATCTACCAGCAAACATTTATCGATACTTATAGCAAGGTCGTTCATTGCAAGCTCTATACAACCAAAACACCAATTACAGCGGCTGATTTGCTCAATGATCGTGTATTGCCTTTCTATCAATCCCAGGATTTACCAATGCTTCGCATTCTTACAGACAGAGGAACCGAGTATTGCGGCAAAGTGGAACAACATGACTATGAGTTGTATCTAGCCCTCAATGATATTGATCACACGAAGACAAAAGCAGCTTCACCACAAACGAATGGGATCTGTGAACGCTTCCATAAAACAATACTGCAGGAGTTTTATCAAATTACCTTTAGGAAAAAGCTTTATAGCTCGTTGGAAGAATTACAAGTTGATCTAGACGATTGGCTGAAATTCTATAATACTGAACGGACTCATCAAGGAAAAATGTGCTGTGGTCGTACACCATTTGAAACTTTACTTGATGGAAAACGAATTTGGGCTGAGAAGAATTTAGCTCAAATTTAACCTGACAGGCACAATAAAAAAATGGGTAACTGTCAGATCAGGTTTGAGCTAGTACACATAAATAACCGAAGTTAAAATTAGAGGTTAAGCAGCCATTAGAGGTGGCCTTCCTTTGTTTGCTTGGTGTGGTCTTTCATGGTTGTAATGCCACAGCCAGTTTGTTGCATAATCTTGTACTTCATCCAAAGTATCAAATAAATGTTTGCTCAGCCAACTATAACGTATGGTCCGATTATAGCGTTCAATATACGCATTCTGCTGTGGTTTACCTGGTTGAATATATTCAATACGAATACCTTGTTCAGTTGCCCAGCGTACAAATTCGTGACTGATAAACTCCGGGCCATTGTCACACCGAATAACTAACGGTTTTTCTCGCCATTCCAATAACTGATTCAATGTGCGAACAACCCTGATTGTGGGTAATGAGAATCCTACTTCAATAGCCAAACCTTCTCGACGATAATCATCAATTACATTCAATAGCCGGCACTTACGACCATCAGAAAGCTGGTCATGCATAAAATCCAGTGACCAGACCTGATTTGCTCGGATCGGCTCTTTCAGTGGTTCTGGTGCATGCCGTTTTAGTCTTCTTCTCGGTTTAATGCGCAGATTCAGTGCTAACTCACAGTAAATGCGATAAACACGCTTATGATTCCAAACATGGTTTTCAACATGACGTAGATAAGAGAAACACAGACCAAAGCCCCAATCTGTATTTTCTTCAGTGAGCTCAATGAGCTGTTCTGCAATTAATGCATTGTCATCGTTTAACTTGGACTGATAACGGTAGCAGGTTTCACTGATACTAAATGCTCTGCAAGCCAAACGAATGCTAATGGCATAGTGGGCAACTGCCTGTTGTGCCATCTTACGTCGGCAAGATGGCCTCACCACTTTTTTGCCATCGCTTCCTGAATGATCTCTGCCTTTAAGCGTTCCTCAGCATACATCTTTTTAAGTCTGGTATTTTCTGCTTCCAGTTCTTTGAGTCTTGCCATTAATGATGTATCCATACCGCCATATTTGGCACGCTATTTATAGAAGGTCGCATTACTCATACCGTGTTCACGACAAAGGGCAGCTACAGGTGTGCCAGACTCCGCCTGTTTCAAAATGGACATGATCTGACTGTCAGTAAATTTAGATGTTTTCATGCAGAATCTCCTGCCTATACTTTAAGAGAAAATTCTACTTTTAGGTCCTATTATTTTTAGGGGGGATTACCAGGTCATTTTATATCTTTGTAAGATATAAGTCCTTCGGACTCTATTATTTGTGTTATCTCAAAATACGGGAGGAACTGAACCAATTACTTAATTATCTTTTAAATGACTGGTGTTGATAAAATGATTTATGAAAGAAGTTTATTGTTTTCATCTAAAAATAAATTTTAAAAAATAGACTTAATATTACAATAAATATTATAGTTTATAAAAATGGCTGTTTGGTGAAGAGTATCCACGCTTTTATTCTAAATTCTTTTCGTTATAGATTATTAATTTTATTTGCAGGGCTGTCTTTCCTTCTCTTGTTATGTAGCACTTTCTTTATTGAAAAAATAGCCTCTGATCAAATGAGTAAAGAGCGTGGCTTAAACTTATTGATAACAGCCAAAAGCATTAGTAATAGATTAGCCAACTCGCTTACCGAGCGTGAGCGTGAAATTATTTTATTGAGTCAGTCACCATTTATTGCTGAAAGTGATTTCAACAACCCTCGTATTCAACAACAATTAGATCAAGTACAAGAATCTTATAAATATTATGCATGGTTAGGTATTGCTAATCCTACAGGTAAAGTTGTTGTTGCTGCTGATGACTTACTCAAAGGAGTGAATGTTAAAGATCGCGCTTGGTTTAAAGCAGGACTAGTTCATCCATACTTAGGTGATGTGCATGAAGCTGTGTTATTGGCAAAAAAAGTAAAAGCCTTAAATCCTAATGAACCTTTACGCTTTATTGATTTTGCTGCACCAATTTACGATCCTAAAACACAGCGTATTAAAGGTGTATTAGCAGCTCACGCTGATTGGAGTTGGGCAAGCCATGTTTTAGAAACATCATTAACTGAAAATGCTGAAAAACGTGATGTTCAAGTATTTATTACGAATAAAAATGGTGAAATTTTATATCCATATCGTAGTATTGGGATAGTGCATCCACCGAAATATAATGCACAACAAACATCTTATTTTTTAGATGATTGGGGTACAGATCAAAACTATTTTACTGTGAATTTCCCAGTGGTTTCAGCGACTACGACTGATATGGGTTGGCATGTGGTAATTCGACAACCAGTAAGTGTGGCATTATCTGAAGTACATGCTTTACAACGGCAGATATTATTTTTAGGTGGCTTATTTACATTACTTGTATTGTATGTGGCATACCGTATTGCAGGGCGTTTTAGCACACCAATTGAATCTTTAGCTCATAGTGCTCGTTCAGTAGAAAAAGGGGATGAAAATATCCATTTTTATTCTAAGACTAATATTTGGGAAATTAAAACCTTATCGCAATCATTACAAGCCATGACGGACACATTGTTGGCTCAAAAAAATGAATTAAAAACTGCAAATGAAAACTTAGAAGCTAAAGTAGAACAACGTACAAAAGAACTCTCCAATGCTAATATTGAATTAGAAAAATTGGCACGCCATGATGCATTGACCAATTTATATAATCGGCGTGCTTTTAATGAACATTTAGACAATGTCTTTCAACAATTTAAACGTGACATATACTGTTCTTATCATATATTTATGCTGGATATTGATTATTTTAAAAAAGTAAATGATCGTTATGGGCATGATGTTGGTGATTTTGTATTGCAGAGTGTGGCTAAAATTTTAACTACTTCGGTACGAAAGACTGATTTTGTTGCACGTTTAGGCGGTGAAGAATTTGTCATAATATTACCTAAAACTGAGCCAATCCTAGTGAAAAAAATTGCTGAAAAAATTCGCAACACTATTGAAGCTACACAAATATTAGAGCAGCAAGGCATTACTATTAGTATCGGTATAAGCAAAGTAGATGAACATGACACCTCTATGCATGAGGTTATAATTCGTGCAGATAAAGGATTATATGTAGCTAAAGAACAAGGACGTAATCAAGTGGTTATAGGTTATTGAAATAACATAGATTTTTGAACACTTCCAAAATGGGATTGGAAGAAGGAATTTATTACAATTTAGTTGGTGAATAACAAGAAAATCCTAGATCAAATATAGGATTTTCTATTTAAAAAATATATAAAAATCAGTAGTATGATTTTATTTTAAGCTGCATTTCGTATAAGGTGTATTATATTAGTTTTAGGAAAATTAAATTATATTTCAACGAACCAAAATTTTACTTTTAACCTAGAGGTGAGTCAGAAAAATAAATGTATATTCCAAATGATTTCCAAGAAGTACGCACAGAAGAGATAACAAACCTTATCAAAAATTATCCTTTAGCTTGCATAGTTGCTAATACTAAAGATGGGCTTATTGCAACACATGTACCGTTAATCATGAAAAGCGATAATACTTTAATTGGTCATATTGCAATGAATAATGATATGAGAACGCTTGTTTCTGATGATCAAGAAGTTCTATGTATCTTTAAGGGTGATGATGCCTATATTTCAGCAAATTATTACCCAAGTAAATTTGAAGACCACAAAAAAGTACCTACTTGGAACTATCAGGTTGTTCATATATATGGAAATATTACTTATTTTACAGATAATAAAAGTAAATTATCTGCTGTCGGCATGCTAACAAAGATAAGTGAAAAAAAAGCTAATGGTGATTCAGGATGGAAACTATCTGATGCTCCAAAAGAGTATTTGATGGCTCAATTAGAAGACCTAATTGTTTTTGAAATAATTATTTCTAGAATTCAAGCTCAATCAAAGCTAAGTCAAAATAGGGAACAAAAAGATTTTGATTCTGTAGTTAAGACGTTACAAGCCAAAGGTAAAAAAGATATTGCTGAAAGTATGTTGAGACTTGAAAGAAGTTAAGTGATATCTACTTTATTTAACATAATGGTCGTTATACGTAGCGAGGACGGTGGGGCCTCGCTTTTTTGACTTCGTATAAGAAATTTTATGTTAAATAAATGGTCTTTTAATAATAGCCTTAATTTAATATTTTTATGATGTAGTTAACGCTAGTATAGGATGTGTGGTTCTTGAATTTCCTTAGAAAATTTAAATTGAAAGACAATGGAGTTGATGTATGAGTCAAGACCCTAAAAAGTGTCCTGTCACTCACCTGACTACTGAAGCTGGTGCGCCTGTAGTTGATAATCAGAACAGTATGACGGCAGGTGCACGTGGACCTTTACTTGCCCAAGATTTATGGCTGAATGAGAAACTGGCCAACTTTGTTCGTGAAGTGATTCCAGAGCGTCGTATGCACGCCAAGGGTTCAGGGGCTTTCGGTATATTTACCGTAACCAATGACATCACCCAATACACCCGCGCTAAAATTTTCTCGGAAGTCGGCAAGAAAACTGAAATGTTTGCCCGTTTTTCAACGGTGGCCGGTGAACGTGGTGCTGCTGATGCAGAGCGTGATATTCGTGGTTTTGCGCTTAAATTTTATACTGAAGAAGGCAACTGGGATTTAGTCGGAAATAACACCCCAGTGTTTTTCTTGCGCGATGCTCGCAAGTTTCCTGATTTAAACAAAGCAGTTAAACGCGACCCGAAAACTAATAAACGCAGTGCCACTAATAACTGGGATTTCTGGACGCTATTGCCTGAAGCTCTGCACCAAGTCACGATTGTGATGTCGGATCGTGGTATCCCTGATGGCTACCGCCATATGCATGGTTTTGGCAGTCATACCTTTAGTTTTATCAATGCCAACAATGAACGCTTCTGGGTAAAATTCCATATGCGTACTCAGCAAGGGATCAAGAACTTGACCGATGCTGAAGCAGCCAACCTTATTGCTCAAGACCGTGAAAGCAGCCAGACTGACCTGTTTGATGCCATCGAACGTGGCGACTTTCCGAAATGGAAAATGCATGTTCAAATCATGCCGGAACTGGAAGCTGAAACCGTTCCTTATCACCCGTTTGACCTGACCAAAGTCTGGCCAAAAGGCGATTACCCATTGATTGAAGTCGGTGAATTCGAGCTGAATCGAAATCCGGAAAACTACTTCCAAGATGTAGAGCAGGCTGCCTTTGCACCAAATAACTTAGTACCGGGTATCAGCTATTCACCAGACCGTATGCTCCAGGCACGTTTATTTAACTATGCGGATGCCGCGCGTTACCGTGTTGGCGTGAATCACTCACAAATTCCGGTCAATGCGGCACGTTGTCCTGTAAATTCTAACCGTCGTGATGGTCAAGGCCGTATGGACGGAAACTATGGTTCGCTTCCACATTATGAACCGAACAGTTTCAATCAGTGGCAAGAACAGCCTCAGTTTAAAGAACCTGCATTAAAAATTACTGGTAATGCCGATTTTTGGGATTACCGTGAAGATGATAATGACTACTTCACTCAGCCACGTGCTCTGTTTAATCTAATGAACGATCAACAGAAACAGGCATTGTTTAACAACACGGCTGCAGCAATGGGCGATGCACTTGATTTCATCAAGTATCGTCATATTCGCAACTGTTATGCTTGTGATCCACTCTACGGACAAGGTGTTGCTAAAGCTTTGAACATGACTATAGCTGATGCTCAAGCTGCACGTGAAATAGATCCTGCCAAAGGTCTGCCAAGCTTTCTTTAATTTAAGCACTTAATAAAAAAGCCCGACATTTGTCGGGCTTTTTCGTATTTGATGCGTTAGGTATAACTCCTGTCGTACCTACATTCTCCGCTGCTGTCTTTTCTTATTCTTATCTGGAGCATCCTGCTCTCTATGTACCGATAATAGGAAATCGATGAGGAATGGCATATACGAAATCAAAAATGGGAGCCTTTGATCTGACCCCCGAAAGTTGGACGGTTTGATTGAGTAGCTTTTAAGGACTGAGTTCTACATCAATACGGAGCTTCCCTCCCATTGCTTCAACATACTTTTTTATGGTCGAAATCTTAAGATCATTACCACGATTTTCTATTGCTGAAAGAGATGGCTGTTTTATTCCTAAAGTTTCAGCTTAGATAGAGTCTTAGATTTTTATTTATTGAAAAGTATTGCAATAGTTTAGAGTTAGGTGTTTCCTCATCATTAATAAATTTAAAAATCCTTGAGAGTTTTTTTGAATAAATTTTTGAGTGGTTTTTAATCTCATTGCTTAACTAAAAAGATTAATTGTTTTGGTACTGTATTTACAGTGTAAAAAATAATTCTACCTTACAGAGCTAATATGCTGAAAAAAAACAATTCTATTTTTATCCTTCTTGTCCTCACCGCAGTGATCATGAATATTTGCATGATCAGCTTATTGGCTTATACCTTGCACATTTCACGTGAGCACAAAGAAGCTGAAGTTCGGACTAGTGTAGAAAATTTAACCTTGCTGCTTGAAAAAAGTGTTAGTAGCAGCTCAAAAGAAATCGATTTGTCTTTGCATACGCTACAAACCTATGTAGAAAAAGAATTACGTGAGGAAAAACAAATAAATGATAAAAAACTTAATATTTTAATTCAAAAACAAAAAGATTGGATCAGTTTTGTTACAAGAATTCACATCACTGATGTGAACGGTCAAGTTAAATTTGGCAGTAGTGATATTGGTCATGAGACTTCTAATTATGCGAATTATAATTTTTTTAAAGATGCCCAACAGCAAAATAATGATCGGCTGTTTGTCACCAGACTGATCAGGGATCCAAATGGTCAAGGCTGGATTCATTTATTGGCACGACGTTACAATCAGCCTGATGGAACTTTTGCTGGGGTCATTACTGCTGCTTTGCCTGCCAGCTACTTTAATACTCTCATTAAGGGACTGGATGTAGGTCCCAAAGGGGTGGTACTGGTGCAAGACTTAGATATGCGAGTTATCGCACGTAATCCCATGCTCAAAACACTAAATGGCCAAGTAGGTTTTGTTGGTGGCCCACCGGAACTGTCTCAGCTGGTTCACTCCGGTACCCAGTCTGGTACCATCTATACCCGACGAACAACAGATAAAGTCCCGCGTATTGGTAACTTTCGAAGGATAAGCGGTGTGCCAGTTTTTGTCGCTGTTGCCTTAGGCGAAGAAGATTATCTGGCCCAATGGTATGATGACATTATCCAAGCTATTTTACTGGTGTTACTCTTCCTTGCAGTTACCACTATTGCTACCTGGTTACTTTGGCGTCAAATTCAGGCTAACATGTTGGCCAATCGTCGTAGTTGGATGCTGTTACGTAACGCAAAAGACGGTATCCATGTCTTAGATATACAAGGTAGGCTTCTTGAAGGCAGTGATTCCTTTTTTCGTATGATCGGAAGCCTACCGCAACAAGCCCTCGGTCAAACACCACACTACTGGGATGACGGTTATAATAAAGCAGAAATTCAAGATCTGATTAAAAGCGGTATTCGCAGCCCTGAAGGCATTCGCTTTGAAACTTTTTATCACAATGCACAAGATGAACGTTATCCAGTAGAAGTCACTGCAATACTGATACACATTGATGATGAAGAAGTGTTTTTCTGCTCGTCACGTGATATTACCGAACCTAAGAAGGCAGAAGAAAACCAGCGGATCGCCGCGATTGCATTTGATTCTCAGGTCGGGATGATGATTACAGACCCTCATCTAGTTATTTTGCGTACTAATCGTGCTTTGACAGAAATTACTGGTTATAGCCAGCAAGAGTTGATCGGTCATACGCCTAAAATCTTTCAATCAGGCAGGCATGACAAAAACTTCTATGCCACCATGTGGGACCATATTCGCACCACAGGGTCTTGGCAGGGTGAAATCTGGAATAAGCGCAAAAATGGTGAACTGTATCCCCAGCACATTTTGGTCGCCGCTGTACGTGATGAGAAGGGCCAAACGACGCATTATGTGTCTTCGGTTAGCGATATTTCCGCATATAAAGCTTCAGAAGAAAAAGTACGCTTGCTAGCATCTTATGATGCGCTAACTAAGCTACCAAATCGTAGCCTATTTTTGGAACGTCTTGAACAGAGCATGCAAGAAGCAGCAAATAAAAAACGGCTGGGCGTACTTCTGTGCATTGATCTGGATAATTTTAAAGCTTTAAACGATACAGAAGGTCATGAAACTGGGGACCGCTTATTACAGCAAGTCGCAACTCGCCTGTTGGAGTGTGTAGGAGCCAATCATATGGTTGCTCGGCTCAGTAGTGATGAGTTTTTTGTACTGCTCGATCAGCTGAGTGCTTCTGAGACGGATACCATACAACAAGCAGAAACGACAGCAAAACATATTTTGCACACACTCGCTCAACCCTATTTTTTTGAAGACTCAGAATATCGTAGTTCTGCCAGTATCGGGATCAGCCTGTTTGGGCTACAAGCACATGAAAATGTCCAAGATCCAATTAAACGTGCAGATATGGCCATGGAGGAAGCAAAAAACTATGGCAGAAATACTTATCGCTTCTTTGATCCACTGATTCAATCTCAGGTTCGGGAACGTGTTGAGATTGATGCAGGATTACGTCAAGCCCTAGAAAAAAATCAGCTAGTTTTATATTACCAGCCACAAGTCAATCGTGCACAACAGATGACTGGTGTAGAGGCCTTGTTACGTTGGCAGCATCCAGTCAAAGGAATGATTTCACCTGCCCGTTTTATCCCAGTCGCGGAAGACAATGGCTTTATTATTCCACTGGGGCAGTGGGTACTCGAAAGTGCCTGTCTGCAATTGAATGAATGGGCCAAGCACCCGCAAACAGCCCATCTCAGCATGGCCGTGAATGTCAGTGCTAGCCAATTTGCTCGTGATGAATATGTCCAGGATGTGCTAGAAATTCTGGAACGCACACAGGCTCCGGCACACTTACTAAAACTGGAACTAACCGAAAGTGCATTAGTCATCCGAGTAGAAGATATTATTGAAAAAATGACGATTCTTAAACGTTATGGGGTGACCTTCTCTCTCGATGATTTTGGTACAGGTTATTCCTCTCTGACTTATCTACAACGAATTCCAATTGATCAATTAAAAATCGATCAAAGTTTTGTTCGTGATATTGTGGTCAGCGTCAATGATGCGGAGATTGCCAAAATGATTATTGTCTTGGCGAAAACTTTGGGAGTTTCTGTGCTGGCTGAAGGTGTAGAAACCGAAGCTCAACGTGACATATTAGAAAAACAGGGGTGTTATCACTACCAAGGCTATTTTTTTGGTAAACCAATGCCAATTGATGAACTCGAGCAGTATTTATTGCTTCAGAAAACTCTGCATTGAATAGGCTTATTTTAATCCTTAATTAACCCGAATCGCGGATAAGAAATTGACTTGAAAAATAAGAGGACTAGAGCCATCAGTTGAGTTACCACACCAAACC
>NZ_JAFCTF010000024.1:0-13322 GCF_049895885.1 Acinetobacter sp. TSRC1-2 | reverse complement strand
TTGCTGTTTTCTAAATGGGTCAAAAAAATTTAAATATATGAAAAACAAAGGTTTTATAAAGCGCATTTCGTATAAGCGCCATTATGTTAAATGGAGCATAAGGACTGCATTTTATTTCATTCTTTAGGCTGCAAGAATTCTTTCAAAATCGAGTACTCGATCAATTTGAATAACCAATCCAAGGTTATTTGGAATAGTAGATACAGAAATAGGTTTATTTGCTGTAGGTACATTTACAATGTGGATTTCACCTGTAGCCGTATGTTGTGGACCTGCATATAAAACCCCAATTAGTAGAATTTTAGTTCCAGCAGTAAGCATATTAGATTCAGGATCAATGTAACTCCCTACATAACTTAATAATACAGGGGAACCGCTTGACCCTGGAAAACAAGCAGCATCAATCATAAACTCAGGTTTTCCACAATAAGGTAGCTTAGGATGTGTAGCAGTTATGCCTTTACGTATGATAGGTAAATTATGACGTTTATCCCAAATTCCATTAGGGTAGCCAATCATAATAATATCGTTCATAGGTGGAATTTTTTCCAAGAAATTTGGAGAAGGAATATTATTCTTATTTAAGAAAACATAATAGAAACTTTTATTAGCTTTTTCTAATTGGCTTACCATGTTGCCGATAGGGAAAATAGCCAAATCAATATTTGGATCTGGATGCATAATAAATTGATTTTCAAAATCATTTAATTCATAAGTATAGTGATTATCAAGGTCTCTTACACCTGGAGTTTTTTGAGGAGAGAGGTAAAATTTTCCAGTTATTGCTCCTTTGATGACGTGTTTATTAGTGACAATACATGGTATGTGTGTCCCTTCTTTTTCATTATATAAAAATTGAAAGAAGAAACCTGTCCCTGTACTTATTCCTTCATTTGTTTGGCATTCGATTCTTACAGTACTGTGAATAATATTTTTTAATGGCTCACCGGCAGCTTGTTGCATAAACCTTCCTATTTCGTAGTTCAACTAAAATTAACATAATACACCTTATACGAAATGCTTATATTTTATTCTTTAATTTCAGTGGTATAGTCTAAACTTAACAACCCATTCTAGCCCGGATGGGTTTTTTTTATGATTTTTTACGTTCCACGCTGAATATTTAATCATTGTTTCACGAATTTGTTCATATCAGTTAAACAATCTTGGTTAATCATAGGGTCTAAAAAACCGACTCCAAAAGCCCCTTTTCAATGGCTCTGGTTCAACGTGCTCCGGCACTGGAATGCGCTTATTTTCTTTTTGATCCGGAGTAGTCAATCCGTCATAGTTCTGCTCAGGCTCAGGCTCAGGCTCAGGCTCAGGCCGAGGATCCGTTGCTATATCTTCGTTAAATTTCTGATCGGTAAACGTAGTCATATTGGCTTTTGGAGCCTCTAATAGACGCTGCATAGCTTCAATCTGTTCTTGATAGAAAGACTCTCTTTCTATGGATTGATTTTCTCTAAGTAGTGATTGATTCAATTGCTTTTCAAGCAGGTCAACTTGACGTTTAAGTATGTCAACTTCAGTCAAGTTTTGACTGTTAATTGATTGACTTTGATTGACAGTACTGGCTTTTGCTTGAGGTTCTCCAAAAACTCGCAATGCTTCTGAAAAATCAATTAACCCATCTGCCCCTTTAGATAAATTTCCTTTATTTATATGAGCATAAATAGCTTGTCTAGAATATCCATATAGTTTGGCTAATTCTGAAACTGACAATTTTTTCATTATGTAAACCAGTTTTCAATTTGTGTTAATACTTGACTGTCAACTTTACAATGTCAATTGACATCATTTATTGAAAGCCAATTTTGCGAAGTAATGGGGTAAGTTCTTTTAATTTCTCTGGCTCTTTTAGCATATCTGCAATCCGTACAGCAAATTGTTCATAGCTTTCGGTGCCTTGTGAAAGTTTTCCCATTTCAGGAAGCCCTGATAATTTACTCGCAAACGAATAGCGTTGTGCATCTGTTAAAGTGATCGTTATATCTTCGCTTACATCAATATTTTTAGCTGACTTCGTTACTGATTTTTTTTGTTTAAAGCTAAATGAAAAATCTGTAATTGATCTACCAGTTTTATGCTGTTCCACTTTAACAGTAATGTCGGTATGTTCATTTACTTGCTTTAATGCAATGTCTAAGACATATTTTTTAAAGTCATACATCCGTTTGTATTCAGTATCGAGTACACCTATTTTTTGTCTGAAATCAGATAAAGTTATGAGAGGCGTTTTTCCTGTACTACGCCATGTAATCAATATCTCATATAATCGAACGGCATAAGCACTTGTTAAATTGCTTATTTGTTGTATTTCATACTTTGTAAATTGTTCTTCTAGTCTTGTAATTAAAGGCACGATAGCGGGAGCAAAAATAAGTCTAACAACCGCTTCATTATCAATATAAGCGACTTCACTCACCCATCTTGACTTGTGATTAATAATGTTGCCTTTTTCACTAAGGCTTTGATAACTGAATTGTCTTGCAAATAGATCATCACAAGCATCTTTTAATGCCTGATAAGCCGTATTTCGATGTACACCAAATTGATTGATGTAGCTTTCAGCATGAACTGTTAATGGATCATTAGCATTTATTCCTTTACCCGACTCCCTTGCTTCAACGATAGCTAGAAGAATTAACCGTTGCTCAACTAGATCAAGGTTATAACTGGCATTAATTAATGCATTATCTTTTACTATTAGTTCTGTTTTCATATGAAAAGGTTATATTTTTAATTCAATAAGACGAGGTTATATCTTAAACTCGCTTAATGCAAGGTAAACCTCGTTTTAATGCAAGGTAAACCTCGTTTTAATGCAAGGTAAACCTCGTTTTAATGCAAGGTAAACCTCGTTTTATAGTCTGTAAGAGTTTTATAAATAAAGGCTTTCAGCGTGTCTAAAAGCATTTAAAAACTTTAAAAATAATTAAAAGCCTGGGGAATGAAAAATTGCCCTTGGTTTTCGCTACGCTCAAACTCTATTGAATCTCGCTTTCGCTCGATTCGTCGGGGCAATTTTTAGTTAATATTTTCGTGACTTTGAAAAAAAGCAAAAGCAAGATCAAAAGCGACTCGGAATTCGCTTCGCTCATAGCGCTTTTTACTCGCTTCGCTCAGTCTGGAGTCTTATTTCTGCATGTGATTTACGCTTATTTAGGTTTCACAACCTAAAAAGCTGTTTTTCAGGGAGTCTAGGCGCGAATTTTGCTGATGTCGCTCGTAGACACTCGCTTTGCTTATCTTGGTTATTACATCGAAAAGTTAAAGCCGGTGTCTTTTTTAATGTGAGGTGTCGATTGATTTTCAGGGTTGGGGTGTTGATCTCTATGATTAAAGGAGGGATCGACTAAAGCTTGTTGCTGTTGAATCACTCTAATCTCGGCAGTATGCGTTTCTGGACTTAACTTATTTAATAACGCTTTTACTTCCAGGCTGCTATACGCTTGGTCATTGACGCTATAAAACGGTTCAACGCTAAAATTGAGTTCTTTGTATTTCTGCAGTTGTTCGCGTTCAAATTCTTGCTGGTTATGTTCGCGGATCTGTTTGATCTGTTCTAAATATTCAGGTGAATTGTTTTGATTGCCGACCCCGAGCTTGGGTTCAGCAATATAAAAAGTGCCGTGATCTAAATTATATTGTTTATAACTTGAAGACGATACTCGATTGGGAATGCTGATCTCTTGTCCATCGATTTGGTAAGTCAAGGTCGGGGCATATTGGCGTAAGGCATCATTCATATGGTTTTCCCATTCCTTACGGATATACAGTAAGAATGAGCGGTAGTTGTCAAAGCCTTCATCCAGTTGTCTTTTTTTCGCCCCGCCTTTCTCCGGGTTTTTCGGATTAAAGCGTTTGAAGTAGGTTTCTGGCGTGCGGTCAAGCCCATCATTGGCTTTCAAAGACAACATGAGATGACAATGCGGTTGATCAATGCCTCCAATTCGCGATTTAACGTTGTGTATGGCGTAAGAGTGTGGATATTGATGGGTAACCACATGTTCGTTTAAAAATGCCTCTACCAGCATTTTACGCTGTTTTGCTGTGAGTTCATTGGGAAGGGCTAATTCATATTCCATATACACTTTGGCATTGGCCCGCTCATGGGTATCTGCTGCTTTCCAAAAATCAGCAGGATCTTTCGCCCAGGTTGGCATACAAAGACCCGGCTCGATATGTTCTAAAACTTCTTCGCTTTTAACACGTACATGCTGATATTTTTCTAGTCGAGCAATATAGAAATAATGTTCGAGTGCATAGCCTTTGGGTTTGTCTTTGAGCTGTAGGTGATAGCTAGCCATTTTGAGCCATTGTCTGGATGATTTCTTTTAAATAAATTGGTAAACCATCTTCATCCTTATAATCTATAAGTCGATCTAATACCAAAGGAAACAAGGTCTTGGCTTGAGTGTCACTGAGGTCAACATTGAGCATCTCTTGAAAAATAATCGTATTGCAATTGGCTAAATTAAAGTGCATATCTTGACTAAAAAGAGCACGAATTATTTGCTCGGCCGTCAGTTTGGTGACATCAATATTTTTTGTTTTTAACAATGCCAATAATGCCCCGCCGAGTTCAAATTTTTTCTTGTTATCTGCATTGCGTTTTGCTTTATTTTCTTTCTTCTCGAGCTGGTTGAGATACAGTTTTAAGCTATTTTCATCTGCTTTGTTGTCTTTGAAGCGTACATATTGAGTCGCCATCGTTTTGAGAATGTTCAGTGTCTGATCTTCAGGAGTCCTTTGGTACTGTTGATATACCTCGACAAACTTTTTTTCAAAGAAATCATGTGAAGTACTTTTTGAAAGTTCTTGATAAAGCAGCTCAACTTTTTGAAGTTGTCGAAATGGTTTAATCGCTTGTTTTACGATGACCAATGCAGTGGGTGATAAGTTCTGCATTTCAAATTGAGATGCTTGAATTTCACGAACTGCATTTTGAGTGACTTGATCCCGAAGATTGTATTTTTTTACATGGTCGACATAGGCCATTAACTCAGCTTTATTGAGTAAAAGTGCAGGTCGTCCACGTTTTGACTCAGAGTTTTGCATTTTAACAAGAAATCCATTCGCTTCAATTTCATTATGCTTTGTAGCATAACTTATTGGGCGAATGGATTTAATTAATAAAAAATAAAATAAATTTTATTTTTTATTAATTCGCACTTAACAGTTTCTCTTCGAGAAACTACAGTCCGCGATGGAATCCTTCCCCTCGACCCCTGAATCATCAGCTTAGGTATTGAACCTAAGCTGATGATATTTAAGCAATATGCTTAAATTTTAAAATCAAAACCATCCTGTGCTTTTGGGTTAGATTGCGCTTGTTTCCGGCAAAAAGGATGTCCGTTGCTGCATTTTCAGTTTTGTTTCTGCAAAAAGATGTCTGTTGCTGTATTTTCAGTTTTGTTGCTGCATTTTCAGTTTTGTTTCTGCAAAAAAAGATGCCTGTTGCTGCATTTCTAGTTTCGTTTCTACAAAAACGTGTTTGTTACTGCACTTTCAGTTTTGTTGCTGCAAAAAAGGATGTCCGTTGCTGTATTTTCAGTTTTGTTGCTGCAAAAAAAGATGCCTGTTGCTGCATTTCTAGTTTCGTTTCTACAAAAACGTGTTTGTTACTGCACTTTCAGTTTTGTTGCTGCAAAAAAAAGATGTCTGTTGCTGTATTTCTAGTTTCGTTATTACACTTTTCTTGATCGTGTTGCTGAACGATTTTTTGGAATTGTGCTGGTTCCTGTATAAATCTCCCTTAATATCTAAAAACTAGGAAACTTGTAATCTCGAAATCCTAGGGAAAATGAATGATATGTGTAAATAATGATCAAAATTTATATTTATTTGACGACATAAAACTATCTATATCAGCATGAAGGCCTTATCCAGCAAGGATTTTAGTAGAAACTTATTTTAAATATGTAGAAATCCACCCCCCTTATTATTTAACCTAAAAATAGGTAGTCGAGGCCACGAATTCCCTAGGTAAAATGAATGTTTTTTTGCAAATGTACCGTTTTTAATACAAAATCCATCTTTATTTAAAAACTCAGTTATTGACTAATATGCTGATATTTATATATTTAATTTTTGGTATATGAGTGCTGAATACTTCTTTTAAACGATTTTTTGAAATTGTACTGTTTTAAATTTTTTTTATAAAAAATAAGTATAGATATTTAGAAAATTTACTATTATCTGTAGAAATCCACCCCCCTCTCATTTTTCTATTCTCAAAAAAAAACAGAGCGTTAAACAGCTCAGAAAAATTAGGTATTCACTTTATTCATCATCTTCTTTAAATAAAAATTCGATCTCGTCCCACCTCGGCAATCTATACTCTTTAGGCACGACATCAAACTGTAAGCCTACACAATTTAGTACTTTTTCAAATAAATCAAAAGAGCCTTTAAAATGACCATTTTCAATCTCAGAAATTGTTGTTTTATGTACTCCAGATCTTTCAGATACCGTTTTTTGCGTATAGCCTAAATTTTTTCTCCGATTTCTTTTCTAGAAGCCATAACTTTCCGATTTCATCAGGTTAAATGTTCGCTATATAGCGAATATTGGGTATTAACCATACTATATTCGCTATATAGCGAACATTTAACACTAATATTTAAGTATTTTAAAATTTGCTTCATTCATTTTATCTAAGTGATTAGGTACTAAACCTATCTTAGCTTGATGCTTTGAAATATAGCTTTTACACAGAGTTTTTCACAAGGACGATATTATTTATGATAAATAAAGATTTAAATTTAATATATTAGATAAGCAATTTATTATATAAAAAATTAAAGAAGCAGCTATAGAGGCTTTTAAATTTATAAGACAACAGGATATTTTATGTTTATTGACTATGAAGAACAAAAAGCTCTGCTGAAATCCATTCAAGAATTCATTTTTTTAGATCTAGGGCATGATCTAAAAAAATTAAGATACCCAATTGATTGTCGATTTATGAATCCGGAAGGTGTTAATACTTTGAGTATTTTTTTTGATGAGCATGGTGATAATTTATACATTAAGTTTGGTGATCTTTATAAAAAAGGAATCAAAGAGATACAAATTTCTGTAATAAGTTTTAAAAAAACTAGAAAGGGTTATGGGACATTATTATTATCAAGACTGGCAGATATTGCAGAGAAATATAATTATCCAGAAATTTGTATTCACGCTCCTAATGAGAACTCCACTGCTTTTGGAGAAAAGTTTGGTTTTAAAAAACAGGGGAATTATCTGGATGTAGCTGTAGCAGACTTAAAAAGTAACTTAGTAGTGCGTAAGCAAGCCAAATTTTAATATGAATTAAAAAATTGAGTTCTAAACACTTAATTTTATATTAAGCAGATGATCAAGAGGCCCATCAATTGGGCCTTTCGTATAAGAACTATTATGTAAACTTGGAGTACACCCCAAAGTAACGTCATAGTAGCCGAAATCATGAACCTAAAATCAATGGCTTAGAAACCGTGGAACATCGATTTAGGTTTGTTTAAAACAAGTCTTAGATTTATACGTGACACTAAAAAGCCAGTTGCACTGGCTTTTTCTGAATTTCGTATAAGGTGTATTATGTTAATTTCAAAAATACTTAATAATCACTGAAGTCTAGCAAGCATTAACTTAGCTTCAGTATGTCCATTATTTGATGCTTTTTTTAGCCAATTCAGTGCTTGTCCTCGATTCTTTAGTAATCCATTATCACCATTTAAATATTTCTTCCCAATATTGAATTGTGCCATTGCATTACCATTATTAGCCGCCTTTAAATACCATTTATTTGATAGTGCTGTACTTTGTGCTATTCCGTGACCATTTGCATACATTGATCCAAGATCATATTGCGCACCTGCATGTTCTTGAGCTGCTGCCTTACTAAACCATTCAAAGGCTTTGGTATAATTTTGACTTACACCCTGCCCATAGACATACATTAAACCAAGGTTATGTTGTGCAGATGCAAGCCCTTGAAGTGCTGCCTTGCTATACCACTCAAAAGCTTTGGCATAACTTTTGGTTACGCCCTGACCATTGTCATACATCCTACCAAGATTATATTGCGCAAATGCCTCTCCTTGAGCCGCTGCCTTGCTATACCATTCAAAAGCTTTGACATCACTTTTAGTTACGCCCTGACCTGTTTCATACATCGATGCAAGGTTATTTTGTGAAGGTACATACCCCTGAGTCGCTGCCTTGTTATACCATTCAAAAGCTTTGACATCACTTTTAGTTACGCCCTGACCTTTTTCATACCTTACCCCAAGGTTATGTTGTGAAAGTGCATATCCTTGATTGGCTGCTTTGCTATACCATTCAAAAGCTTTGACATCATTTTTAGCTATACCCTCACCATAAGCATACATCATCCCAAGATCATGTTGCGCACCTGCATGCCCTTGAATTGCTGCCTTGCTATACCATTCAAAAGCTTTAGCATAATTTTTAGTTATGCCCTCACCACTGTCATACATTGATCCAAGAGCATATTGTGCACCCGCATGCCCTTGCTGAGCTATTTTTTGAAGCTGTTGAAAATTATCTGTATTAGCAAATGTAGGATTCATAAATAGAGATAAAGTGAGTGGTAATAATATTTTTTTAGTGAATTTCATTATCAAATATCTATTTTATTAAAGTGATAAAATTGTAGTGTAGCTTTGAATCTTTATTAAATAACATTACTAAATTAATTAAATCTCTACCCATTTAACATAATGGTGCTTATACGAAATGCGATTGTAATAATCTTTTAATATCAATTAATTATATTAAAATAGAAAACTCAAAAAACAGCAAAAAACCGGCTTGGAAACAAGTCGGCTTTTTTTAAATCAAAACTGATATCTTTTGCCAATAAAAAATAAGCTTTTTTTGATTTTTTTACAAATTTGTATTAACATTTTCATATTAACAAAAAGCGATGCAACTATGGAAATTGAGTTTTCATGGGATGAGCATAAAGCAGATAAAAACCTTAAAAAACACGGTGTGGCTTTTGAAGATGCAACATTAGTTTTTTATGATGCTCATGCCGTATATAAACAGGATCGCTTTGAAAATGGTGAATATCGTTGGCAAGCGATAGGTATGGTACATGGGCAAGCTGTTTTATTGGTGGCCCATACAGTACAAGACCATAATGGGATTGATCATATCCGCATTATTTCGGCACGACAGGCAGAGAAAAAAGAGAGGAAACAGTATGAGCAAAACCGTTACTTACAAAATGGATTTGAATAATCCTCCTGTTTTGTCTGAAGAACAAAAGGCAAGACTTGAAGCTTTGGCTAAGCGTCCAGACAGTGAAATAGATTTTTCGGACATTCCTCAACTTGATGAAAGTTTCTGGAAAAATGCAGTACAGAATCCTTTTTACAAGCCAACTAAACAAGTGACTACGGTTCGTATTGATGCAGATGTCATGCAATGGCTAAAGGCTCAAGGTAAAGGGTATCAGACACGAATGAACAAGATTCTGCGTGATGCTATGCTGAATGAATTAAAAAATCATCCATAAAAAATGGGAGCTATACGCTCCCATTTTTGACTTCGCATAAGAGATTTTATGTTAAATAAATGTTTTTAGACTTGATTAGAAATTTGTTTAAGATAGTTATTTTTACCAATCAAGCGTTGTGTTGCTTTTAAATCATTTTCTATTCTTTTAAGAATTCTTATATCTTTACAATGCTTGTTAGCTGGATGTAATTGATTATTTGCGATTACCACCCCTGTCACAAATTTGATGCTATTGGCAGAAAATATTTTAATTTTCTCTTTTTTTATTTTGTGTTGATACTTACTTATAACTTGAATAATTCTTTCTAAGAATTTTTGATTAACAGCCCTTCCTGTAAATGAAATATCATCAACGTATAAGCTCATTGTAATTGAACGACTTTTAGCAATTTTAGAAATCTCATCAAACATAGGCTTATTAGCCCAAAAAGCTAATGCTGAACTTAGTGGACTGCCTGTAGGAAGATGTCCATTTACAGTACTAACTTCAGCAATATGATCAGCAACATCTCTAGGGTACATCATTGTGTATCCGAAAAATGATTGAACTTTAGCTTTAGATGTAGAAGGATAAAAATCAGTAATATCTATATTTAGAGTATTCCCATTAATATCCAAATGAGCTTTTGCATTAGAAATAGCAGATTTAGAGCGCTTAGAATGAAGATATTCAGGAGCTTTTAGGTTTCCTAAAAGCTTCCCTATTCTTGAATGAATCTGCTTTAACCGATCATGGGGATTTTGAATTGGGCGAATTTTAATGACGTTGCCATTATTATCTTTTTTTGTATCAGTAAAGTACTGATACATCTGGCTTTTATAACGAGTAATGTCATTTAATTCTTTTACAGTTGAACCTAATAAAATAGCCAGCCTTTTCTTACTCGTAATATGAAATAACGGGGAGTTCATTAACTCTAGATCATAGACATATTTCGGATAATCGACTTGTAAGCTACTTTCCATTTTCTGTTAACCAATTCATTAGTTTAATTACTTTACTACCAGCAAAGTAACGAAATTTTCCTGATAAAGTATCTTTCTTGTCCATATTTTCAGAAAAGAGCATTAAGGACGACACAGGGATATCAAAGTATTCAGAATATTTATCTAAAAGCTCTAAAGTTGGTTTCTTTTTTCCACTTTCTATTTCAGATAAGTAAGAATTTGAAATACCAAGAGTTTGTGATAATTCTGTTTGAGATATGCGATGATACTTCCTCATGGTAAGTAGTGCATCATTAAGCATTAGAAATGACCTCTAAGAAATTTTTTAAAAGAGAACCATCTAAAGATGTGTTCTCCAAAAGATAATTTAGGAATCTAAATCATCATCTTGAAGAATGTGTTTTAAAATGAATCGCAACACAATGAGAATAATTTTAATGCACTTCCACCCCTTTGGGGGCTTAGCTTTATTTGCCTTAATCTCATCTTTAGATGGCTGTTGAACGTTACTTAAATGTTTCATGGTATCTTCCTCACGACCAGAATTGGCCCCATTTACGCTAGGAAGAAAAACACTCTGGTGTCCAACACTTGACTCTTGAAAAAGTGCCAAACGCTCCATTGCGTTTGGCACTACTATCGGTTTGTTATAGTTCTATCACATGTGTATCCAATTGATATCGACATGTCATCAAGGACCATACCCCCCCGAAATTTGAGGTTTTATCCTCCGAGTAATAAAGTACTCAAATAAAAAAAATGGGTGAATATCCAACAAGAAGTAACTTTTTTATTATGCATTTTTTTTTGCTAATAGCAAATATTTTTTCGCTCACAGCGAATTTTATACACAGGTTAAATATTCTAATTTTTAAGTGTTATAATATTTATACGCCAATGACGTATATTGAACTTATGTTGTTTATTGAAACCAGTATTTTTACCAAGCAAATTAAAGAACTTGTCACTGATGAAGAATATCGTCAGCTACAACAAGATCTATTGATACAGCCTGATAAAGGTGATGTGATTAAAAATGGTGGTGGCATTCGTAAAGTACGTTGTGCTCAAGGTAATAAGGGAAAAAGTGGTGGTATCCGTGTGATCTATTACTGGGTCACAGAGGATGACCAGATCTTTTTCCTCATCGCTTATCCTAAATCGGTGAAAGACACTCTAACGGATAAGGAAACTGCAATTCTGCGCCAATTAGTGAAGGAGCAATTTCATGGATAACAACTTATTTGATGACCTGGTTTCTTCAATCAAAGAAGCAGGCGCAATCAAACGTAAAGAGATCCAAGCAAGCCGAAAAACAGAGCTTGAATTGCCTGATATTAAAGAAGTACGTGAAAAGACTGGGTTGAGCCAAGTTGAATTTGCAGCACGGCTGCATATCAGCGCAAGAACGCTACAGAACTGGGAACAAGGCCGCCGATACCCAACTGGGCCAGCAGCGACTTTAATCCGTATTCTGGATGCACATCCAAGTGTGATTTAAAGCGAAAACACAGATAATAAAAAACCCCAACATCCTGTCGGGGTTTTTTATTGTCCATTATTATTCATTTAAAAAAACTATGATGATAAAGAATTTATCTATTTTACAAATTCTTGGTTTTTTTATAACCTTCAGTCGGCCAGACAGGAAATAAATTTTTTAATTTATTTCCTGTCTGGCCGACTGAATTTAGAGTCAATTTTGATTCCCAGCCAATACCCCTCGGCTGGGATTTTTTTTGTCTAAAATTTAAGAATGTACACAGCTACTGAAGCTTGCAAATACATTTTGTATAATCTCTTATGTTAAATGGGGATATACAATAATCTACATCTCACTTTTTTTTATTATAAAAGATGATAAGTAGGATTATGATAATAAAAAAGATCAAAAAGATAATTGCTGTTTCCATAGCTTGAAGCACCAATTTTAATTTGTTTAGTGAGAGTGTCTTTATTACTTAGAAAGCAATAGTTTTCAAGAAATCTACTCTAAAAGTAAAAAGAGAGCTATAAGCTCTCTTTTATGGATTTATTCAAAGTGAAGCTGGTAGTCATCTGTTGTAATTTTGATTTTGAGATTCTTATATTTTCTTTTAGTCGCACTGAGGGCTGAATTAGTAACTTCTGCATGAAATTTAGGATCACTCATAAGATCATGAAATAATTTATATCCAATCAATAATTTACTTGATTTTTTATTTTCTTTTAAATCATTTTCGATTAATTGATCTAAATCTTTTACAGAAAAACTATGCATATTATCCTCGGTAGTGTACTTCTGAATGAACACCATACAGATTTATTAGGAAGAAATAATTTTTTATATCTATCTAATACATATAATATTATAAAATAATATATTGAATTTATATCAAGCTTAGATTTACTAAACACCTTATACGAATTGAAAAAGCTAGTGCATACAACTGGCTTTTAGTGTCACGTATAAATCTAAGAGTTAGGGGCATTGCTTCTAAAGTAATGTTCCACAGCTTTTAAAGCCTTGATTTTAGGTTACTGATATAGACAGATGTAACGTTACTTTGGGGTATGCTCTAAAGTTACATTAGGACATTCATTAAAGTTATAAACCCTGAATAGAAATGTCCGGTTTGTCATTCAATCAAGAATACCGAGATTTTTACATATTTAAAAATTTTGCTGTAGCCATCAAACTCTATTATTTTAAATTTTCAGAAAAAATTTCATACCAACAAATATTTTTAATAAAAAACAATAAATTAAATGTTTGCTTAATTTTCATAATGTATATATAGTGTATATACATTTTATTGTATTAGTGCCTTTGGGAATAAACATCTTATGACTGATCA
>NZ_JAFCTF010000023.1:0-20085 GCF_049895885.1 Acinetobacter sp. TSRC1-2 | reverse complement strand
TACATCAGGAACAGGATGTTCCAGAACGTAAAAAGGAATTTTATGTTCTAACGCAAGGAATGTGAGGTACAACAGGACGTCGTACCAAGAACGGAATACGAAAAACCCCGACAGGATGTTGGGGTTTTTTATTATCTAAACTTCTTAAATTAAAGTTGGATGAGCATCTAGAATACGAATTAAAGTCGCTGCAGGACCAGTTGGATAGCGACGGCCTTGTTCCCAGTTTTGGAGGGTTCTCGCGCTGATATGCAAACGTGCAGCAAACTCTGCCTGGGTTAAGCCAGTTTTCTCACGTACCTCTTTAATATCCGGTAACTCAAGCTCTGTGACTCGACTTGTCTTTATCTCATTACGTTTGATAGCCCCAGCTTCTTTAATTGAAGCAACCAGGTCATCAAATAAGTTGTTATCCATGAAATTGCTCCTTCACTAATTGACGCAAGATCGAGGTTTCTTTATCTGTCAGATTATCTTTTACAGACTTTGGATAAGCCACTAGGAAAAAGATCTGATCATCCTCTGTGACCCAATAATAGATCACACGGATACCGCCACTTTTACCCTTATTGCCTTGAGCACAGCGTACTTTACGAATTCCGCCACCATTCTTGATTAAGTCGCCTCTATCAGGCTGTACCAAGAGATCTTGCTGGAGCTGACGATACTCTTCATCACTCACAAGCTCTTTGATTTGCTTGGTAAAGATACTGGTTTCAATGAATAACATAGGTTAAAGTACGTCAATGGCGTATAATAATTTTAGCAGTTTTAGAATAAAAAAACGAGAGTGGTAGGCTCTCATTTCGTATAATCCGTACTATATTAATGTAGGGGAACTTAGCACTAAATAAGCATAAAAAATATTAAGTTGCTACTCATATAGAAACCATATCAGAAATCAGCTAAAATCTTCATCACATTCTTAATTATCAAAATTTAGTTAATTCATGCAATTACATATTTCCAAAATACATATCTCCAACTTTTTAGGAGAGTCTGATTTAAATTGGAATTTAAATCAGATTAATGTATTAGTTGGACAGAATGGTAGTGGGAAATCTACATTATTAAAACTAATACAATCAACAATAGAAAATAATTTAATAGAAGAATCATGGTTATGCAATGCATGTAATATCTCTTTTAATGAAGAGATTGAGTCTAGTTCTTATTTCATTGGTATAAAAGAATCTCCATTATCTAAGTTAGATATTAATGATGAAGATGTTATTGATCAAATTATTAAAAAACTAGAAATATCAAATCCACTAATAAATAAAGGAAATTCTTTTAATTTAGTAGAAATGTTTGTTGATAAAGATGCTAAAAAAAAATTAGCAAAGGAAATACTATCGACAGTTGTAAGTGAAAGTAAAAATAAAGTTGAAGTACTAAATGGTCCATTTTCTATTGAAAAAAATAGAAAATTAGATCGAATTTTCCATACAAAATTTTCTACTGAAATCAGAGAAAAACATCCTGAATTATTTATCAATAAAAAAGATAAGTTAAATCTAAATGTGGAATTTTTCTCAACTGTTAATATGAATGCAAACTCAATTAATAAAGTTAATTTAAGTGATGGAAAAACATCAACTATTTTAGATATAGAGATTCATGAAGAAATAAATACAATAAGAAATCATAGCAAATCAAAAATCTTGAAAGAAAAGTTGGTTAGAACCTTGAATATATTTTTCAAGGAAACAAATAAAATTGTAAAATTTGATAACAACTTAATTATTGAAAAATCTTGCGGTGAGGTTTTAAAACTAAAAGATCTTTCAAGCGGTGAACGCCAAATAATATATATTTTTCTAAAGGTAGTTAATGCTTCAGTTAAAAAATCAATTTTATTAATGGATGAACCAGAAATTTCTTTACATATGTCTTGGCAAGAAAAATTAATTGGTGAAATATTAGAAATAAATCCAAATCAGCAGATTATTATCGTAACACATAGTCCAGCAATCGTTATGAACGGTTGGATGGATTCTTATAAAGACATCAAAGAAATTTTAATACCATATGAGCAATAGTTTTAAAGAAATCATTAATTCTCCTTTTTTTTTAAAAGCTTATGGGTTTAATTCAAAAGGGGTATGCTTTGTTGAAGATGAAAGTGATATTCCTTTTTGGGATTTTTTGCTTAGTAAACACTTACCTAAAAAATTTGATATTAAAGCTGCTAGCTCCACAAAAAACCCTCATGCTAGAGGGAAAAAAGTATTATTAGATAAAATTCCAAGTCTATCTAATGACCATATCATAGCAATAGATAGTGATTTCGATTATTTATTTAAAACGAAAAATAATCTATTATTAGATAATAAATATATCCTCCATACATTTTTTTATAGCAGAGAAAGTTTATTATATAGATATGAAAGATTAGATTTAATATCTAATTGTATTAAATATAATATAGATCATAAATTCAAACCAAGTGATTTTTTAATAGTTTTTTCTTCAAAATGCTATGATGCAATTATTAATATATCATATCTAGTTGAAACTGAAATTATTAATTATTCAGATTTAAATATTAAAATCAACCAAGCTATTAATATAAACAAAAAGAAAAGTCATATTAAATTTGATAATTTTTCAATAGTGAATTCTATTTTTGATATTATTGATTCAAATATCAAAAATAGTCTATTAGATTATGAGCACTTGTTATTACCAGAAAAAATAGAAGAATTTAAATTAGAAAAAGAAAAGCTGGGATTATATAAAAATAATGCTTATCAATATATAAATGGTCACATTTTAGAAGAATATATTGATTCAATTTTTAAATATTTTATAGATCACTTAGTAAAAAATGAATCCTTAAGAATTGTTAGTGAATCACAAGCTGTTATTGAAAAAAATAGAAGGAAACATATTAAACAACAAACGGCTAAAATGGAAAATCATTTAAAAGATAGATGTAATTATTTAACATTAATTAATAACTTACTATCAGAAGATTTCTCTAATCCATGTTATGAACGAATTGTAGAAAAAATTTTAAATCTTGAAATGGCTTAATTTAAGAAATGAATATTTAACATAAAATCTCTTATGCGAAGTCAAAAAAGCGCGGATCTAGTGTCCGCGCTTCATATGATTTATACAATGGAAAGTGTAGTGAATTGGATAAGAAAAGCGTAACCCTCTAATTCTTTATTTACTTCTTTGATATTTTTTTTCTAACAAAGAATTAGAGAGTTAAATTTACTGCTGCCCTTCTCTATCTATATTTGTTTATTGTTATTCTGAGCCTGATTAAACCACTTATTGATTAAATACTCACCATCAAAAATTAGAATATCATCACTAACTTGTAAGTTAGTGTGACTAAAATCACATATTATTTAAACTTACAAATCATCAAAACGGACTTGGACTGTCATAGTCATTAATAGACCACTGATTTTGCAAGGTAAAGCTTTTTTTATGTCACGTATAAATCTAAGACTTGCTTTAAACGTACCTAAATCAATGTTCCACGGCTTCTAAAACATTGATTTTAGGTTGCGGATACAGACAGATGTAACGTTACTTTAGGGTGTACTCCAAGTTTACATAATGTCTCTTATGTAAAGCGCCTATATAAGCTTCGATTTCACTGTAGTATCCTCTGATCAACAATAGCCCAAAGAATCAAACGTAGTTTTTTCTATTTAGATTGACTTTCTATACGTGCTTTCTCATATGCCTGTACTTTTTCCAGGATAGGATAAAAATCAAATCCTTCGTCCTTCATCGTTGAGATAAGCGATACGATCACAGCTAAATGAGAGGGTACAAATCCAACTTTATTATAATTAGTAATAGAATTAGGTCTCATTCCGAGTAATTCAGCAAATTCTTTAATTGAAAGACCCGCTTTACCGATAAGTCTATGGAATTCTTCGTAAGGCATGAGATTCAAATTTAACAAATAATAAAGTACGAGTATAACATAGGCTATTTTTTACATAAAATGCTAAAAAACACATAAAAATATGTTTACAACACATATTTTTATGTGTTTAACTATCCATATCAAGCCTATGCTTAGTATCGGAATTTTTTATGAATTACTTCACTCAACCTCAAATTTTTATCTCAGTAAAAGCCAAAAAACTAGGATTACAGTTAATCCAGGAGCTTTATATTCAACGCAGTACGCGTTTGGCTTTTTATCTAGATGTGAATCCCTCTTTTGATGGGCATGAGGCTGTTTTATTTTGGACTGAACATTATTTAGCAGAATACCCAGACGCAAATTTTTCAGATATTCAGCAGCAATTTATGCGCTTTGTTCCACAATGCTAAAATTTTTATTTAATAACTGTGCTTATTCTCATTTCAGCAACGAAACTAAAAATGCAGCAATAGGCATTTTGATTTCAATACTTTGAATAAAACTATTCTTGTATGGAATTACCAAAAATCAGGCCCATTCTCATAATCTTTAGATTGTTCTGGATTATGTTCAAGTCGTTTTTTTCGTGCTAGCTGGCTTTGTTTATTTAGTTCTTGTTCATAGTACGGTTTATATAACTCATGATAATTTTCAGCACGTATGCGATTAATTTCGGCAGCCATTTCCTGCTTTTTAGCAAAAAGTTCTGGTTCATCTTCTTGAGCAAAACGCACGGCCTTGTTCATCAACGGCACATCTTGCAACTGAGTACCGTACTTCTTATTGTAGTCCTTGTTAGACAAACAGCTGACCAAACTTGGCACTTCAACTGGAATGCCTCGAATTTCCACTATTTTCATCGGCGCGTAGCGCTCTAGGCTGTCATTAATCAGCTCTTCTGTTTTCTGCCGGTATAACTGTAACTGTGCCTTGCCCATGCCTAAAACATCTGCTGTTAATTTCTGGGCCCCTCCTTTCTGGGGATCCTGGGCGTTATATCGCTTAAAGAACTGTTCAGCAGTACGTTCAATGCCGTCTACATGGCGTTCACTGTACATAAAGTGCAAATGCGGCTGCTCTTGACCCGCCAAAGCACCAGCATGATTGTGAATAACACAGGTAAAGGGATAGCGATAACGATCAGCAAACTCTACAACAAATGCCTCGGCCAATTCAATCCGCTGCGCCTGATTCAATTCTTTCGGAAAAGCCACCACTAAACTGGAACAGGTTCGCCCATTACTACGTTCATAAATATCTGCGGCTCCCCAGAATTCCGCCGGCTTTCCTTTAGCAAAATTCGGCATATTTCCCGACCTCACGAACTCCATTTGCTCTGACGCACTTTCTTTATAATTTTTGAAATGCAAAGTTCGGGTAAGATAATGAAATCGGTTTTTTGCGGTGGGAGCATTTTTTACTTTTCCCGATCGGGTTTTAATGGCTTTTTTTGCTGTGTGTTCCAGATTGCAATAGAACATTTTTCTACCTTAAATTTATGGTGTCTCGCAGAGCCTGCGGAGCACGAGGAGAAGTGTTTCTAATTCGATATGATTGCGTAGTAATTATATCGAATTAGAAACACGGAAACGAGCTTAAATATTTAAATAAATGTTCCCACATTTATTTAAATATTTTCCCGTGACGCATATGCTAAGCTAAACCCATCAGAATTACGCCTATTTTTGAACGGAGCATCATTTGATGGCCACACGAGGAAGACCTGCAAAAGTCCTGTCCATACAAGACCTGACAGAATTAGAAAAATTTCTCACGAATTTGGACTACCTAAAGAAAAATCAGAAGCAGGCAACCTCACTCCTTCATAGCAAAGAATTTTATGAACTAGATGAAAAAGATCTCAGCTTTTTAAAAGTAGTCCACCGTGAAAAAATTCAGTTTGAACAAAGGCAGTCGTTGATCGCACAAATCCAACTTAAACAAAGAAACCAACAACACCTTTTGGCCAATGAAATAGAAATTTTGCAGCTACTTGAAAAAGACCAAGACCAAGACACATTCTTCCGCCTCGATCGAGCATTAGAGTCTTACCAAAAAATAGAAAAAGCGGCTCTAGACAACCGGATCCGTTTAGAGAATGAACATAAACGCGATATTTTGAATAAAACCAACAAAGAGCTCACTGAAGCCCAAAAGAAACGCAATGCGGAGAATCAACTTAAATACGCATTGGGGGGCATAGTCTTATCGATTTGGAAAAATTTCAAATTTGAGATTAGTCCAAATAATTTAAAAAGTATTGAATCTAGAATTAACAACAGTCTTCTTTATCATACAAAGATACGAAAGAGTGCCCTTTATCAGGAAGCCTTCGCAATGACACAAGACCACCTAAAAGCCTCAAAACTATTCTTTCTTGCACTAGAGAAACTGCCAACCTTCAACATGAATCAAGAAGAGTTTCATAAGGCACTGCTAAAAAAGGTGTATAAACCGCAATAAGCGCTCATTTAAACGCAATTTAGATTTAAACCATAGGAATCTCAGTCTTAAAGTTAATCAGCGCTAAAAACGCAGTTCATGGGCTTCTAGCATTGATAGCAATAAAAATCATATTTATGCTTTTGATACTCAATAGGTATTAAAAGAGCGAGTGTCTACGAGCGATCCACTTAAATTCGCGCCTAGACTCCCCGAAAAACCGTTTTTTAGTCTATGAAGTCTAAAAGAACATAGATCAAATGCAGAAGATGGACTCTAGATCGAGCGTAGCGAGTGAAAAAGCTTTATGAGCGGAGCGAATTCTGAGTTGCTTTTGATCTTGCTTTTTTTTTCTTAAATTCATAACCAGATGAGCCAAAAAATTGCCCCGACGAATCGAGCGAAAGCGAGATTCAATAGAGTTTGAGCCTAGCGAAAACCAAGGGCAATTTTTTCTTTGCCAGGGCTTTTAATTATTTTTAATGTTTTTAATGTT
This sequence comes from Acinetobacter sp. TSRC1-2, assembly GCF_049895885.1. NCBI lineage: Bacteria > Pseudomonadati > Pseudomonadota > Gammaproteobacteria > Moraxellales > Moraxellaceae > Acinetobacter > Acinetobacter sp. TSRC1-2. Next base: position 13,246 of record NZ_JAFCTF010000023.1, on the reverse strand, counting down.
TTTAATCACTCTACAAACCTTTATTTTAGGGCTTTATAGGAAATATATGAATAGGTTTATCGACCTATATGAATAGGTTTATCGACCCATATGAATAGGTTTATCGACCCATATGAATAGGTTTATCGACCCATATGAATAGGTTTATCGACCCATATGAATAGGTTTATCGACCTTCTAATCCCTTTCAATTATATGTACCAATTACATGAGTTAATCCCTTTAAATCACATGTATCAACTGTATGAATTGATACTTTTCAATCATACATACCAACTGTATGAATAGGTTTATAGATCCAACTAAAACAATCTAAATCAATGAGATAAATTATTTTTTATTAAAATAGCCGAGTGTGTTGAATAGGCTATTTAAATAGGCTATTCTATCAACTAGTTTTAAAATTAATTATTAGAAATGAAAACAGAAGTCGTAAAAGATAATGCTCTTGTCCAAGCGAGCTATACATTAGACACAGTCGAACAACGTCTCATTCTTTTAGCGATTGCTGAAGCAAGAGAAACAGGACATGGAATCACAGAAAATAGTTTGTTAGAGATTCACGCAAATAGCTATATCAATACCTTTAATGTAGAAAAGCATACTGCATATACAGTGCTGAGAAATGCTTCTAAAAGCTTATTTGATCGTTATGTTACTTATCATGATGTTAATCCTAAAACAGGAAAAGATCGAAGCTTCCACTGCCGCTGGGTTGATAAAATTGGATATGAACAACAATCTGGAATCATTTATCTACGTTTTACTCAAGAAATTGTTCCCTTAATTACGCGACTTGAAGAGAATTTCACCAAATATGAGTTACAGCAAGTCGCAAAACTAACTAGCGCTTATGCTATTAGACTATACGAATTACTCATTCAGTGGCGATCCACTGGCAAAACACCTGTCTTTAATTTAAGTATTTTTCGACAGCAGCTTGGTGTTGAAGAGCATCAATATAAAACTATGAGTAACTTTAAGAGCTATGTTTTAGAGTTTGCATTAGAACAAGTAAATAAATTTACTGATATCACAGCTAAATATCAGCAGCATAAAAAAGGACGCTCTATTTCAGGTTTTTCATTCAGCTTTAAACAGAAGAAATTAACTCATCAGCATATCGAAAGTAAGAGAGATCCAAACACCTTAGATGCTTTCTCAAAAATGACAGGTGCTCAACGTCACTTATTTGCTAATAAACTTTCGGAATTACCTGAAATGGGGAAATACTCTCAGGGTACTGAAAGCTATCCACAGTTTGCTATACGCATTGCAGAGATGCTTCAAGATCCTACTAAATTTCAAGAATTACACCCTTATCTTCAAAAAGTTGGTTTTAAAGCTGCATAAATTATAGGCTTGATCATTTGTCTATTAGACAGTCTAATAGACAACAACTTTTGACAAGATTAGGCATAGTTTTACACCATGAAGAGTCTTTCAGTTCTTGAATTATCGAAGCTTTACAGCATAAATAGACAAACAATTTATAATCATATAAATAAAGGAATTTTAAGTAAAAACTCTGATAACAAAATTGATTTAGCTGAGGCTATTCGAGTATTTGGTGAGCCTATTAGAAAACAGGATGTAAAAGCACCTGTAAAAGTGGACAGTCCAAATTCGGCAGAAGTTTTACTGCTTAGACAGCAGATAGATATACTGAAAAATCAGCTTGATGATGCAAAAGATAGAGAATCGTTCTATCAGAATCAAATTGAAACGATGCAACGCTTATTAGAGGCACCAAAACCTCATATCCCTACGTCTGTCGACCCAGAGCCTAATCAGGCTGAGCAGATAGCAGAGGAAAAAAAACAAGTTATCGCCATTCCGCAGAAAGAATCAGAAGCGAGTGAAAAGAAGCGCATTCTAGTGCCGGAGCACGTTGAACCTGAGCCACCGAAAAGGGGCTTTCTGAGCCGGTTTTTCTTGCCAAATGGTTAAGTGACGTGTTTAGTTGTACTAATTAAAAACGTGGAACTTTGATTAAATATTAGACGTGGAACGTGAAGAATCAACAAAAAAGCCCAGAACGGTATGTTTGGGCTTTTTAAAAAACGGTAAGATTATGATTTAAAAGGGATAAATCAAAGCATTTCGTATAACGTGCATTATGTTAATTTTAGGAAATTTAAATAATGGTATGAAAAATGTCACCAAATATATTCATAGATGACTTTGAAAAAACTGAAAATTCAGATTATTTACATGGAGTTCTTGGACGGAGTCTTATTATTGCAACTAGATTTGACTCCATGTGTACAACTTTATCCCAAGCGATGGATATTAAATTAGGAGCTATTTTTTGTATTCATGAAGAAGGATTTAAGGATTTTGCTCAAAGAGTTATATCTAAATATCGTACTCTTAACACTAGTATTAAGACATTCATACTGCCCGAACAAATAGTTGAAATATTGCATAAAGCCAGAGAATCAAGAAACGAAATTGCTCATTCTTTAACAAAAGGATTAGAAGGCTGTATAGATATGAAAGTTGATAATATGACCCTGATAAATGAGATAAAAAGACTAATAATAAATATTATATATGGTGATATTATCATCTCTATATTGACCAATAGTTTTAATAAAGATCCTATCCCCACTATCCAAGCACTAGAAAATTATAAGAATAGAGTTTTAGAATGGGTTATATCACCATAAGAGAAATATAGTGCTCATATGACTAAGGAGCATGTAGATACATACAATCAGTAGTTATATCAACAATATCTACTATTACTTCAGTAGGTTGCCGTTGTTTAAAACCTAACTTAAATGTTGGATTAGAAGAATAAAAAAAATCTATATGATATTTAGGATGTAGGTGAGGAGTATCTTTCTTAAAATTTGCTAAATCATAATCATATCTAAAGTATCCATCTTCATGGCAGAATAGATTAAAGAGAGTTTTCTCTAATAATTCATCTAATTCTATAAGCTTTTCAGAAGATGGATCATACGTTGATATATCTTCATCAATCTCTTCTAAGTATTGGTATTTTGTTATTAAATCAAGTAAATCATATAAATTATGATTTGAAAAATCGAAAGATTCTAAGATAAATAAAAGAGCATCTAAAATTAAATTATTAATAATTAAGTCAGATACCTCTAATAATCTCAGTATTAGACGATTATTGCTGTCTTCATATGTTGAAAATGGAAAGTGTAAGGAATAAGTTCTATCTGTGTCAGATATGAATATTCTAGACATCTTAGATACTTTAAGAATCAAATAATTTTTTTTAGGATCAATTCTTTGAACTGTATCCTGAGTTATTAAGATCTTGCAACACTTTAACAGAACTTTTAATGTATCCTCTTTATTCCTAATAATTGGTGTAACAATATCCTCTTTATGAATATCTAAAATTTCATAAACTCTAGTATGCTTCATTCTAGTTCTTTAAACCTCTAGAAATTTCAGCTTTAGCAATACCTATAGTTAGGCTATATAGATCATCATATTCATATTCATAAGAATTATTAACACTAACTGCAGCTTTGATCATATGTAATATACGGTCAAAATGTACATCTTGTACTTCTATAGATCGAAGAATATTAATGATTTGATCTTCTAAGGATAAGCCTGTAGCTATCTTAGAAATAGAAGCTTTAATATGGTTTATTTCTACATCTGATGGAATCTTAACGTCAAGAATTCCTTCCACCTTAATAGTTTCCAATCCAGCAACCAACGAAGGATAAATTTCCTGATTTAAATCTTCTGAAAATAATAAATAAGTTTTTATAAATGATCTAGTTAAGATCATATATAAAGCATTACGAATACTTCTACTATCTGAAATTTTAGTAACGTGACAAATAACAAATGGGAACTCTAATCCTTTTACGTGATTTCTTGTACTTAAGAATATTTGATCCGGTTTATCATTTCTGGTGTCATAGGCTTTATTAACTTGTAAGTTAAGTTCTTTTCCAATTTTATATTCTAATTGTGACAATAAATCGAAACTATAGTTATTTGTTTCTGTAGTAATTACAGCAATATCATGAGGTTTAGCTGTAGTATTTTCTTTTAATATTTGGCGAATAACTTGAATAGTATGATCAACTCGAGAAGTTTCTCCAGTGAAGTCATCTTTGCAAGGAATTAATTCAATACTATCAATATTTTTAATATCCTCAAATCTTCTTAAAGGATCTCGAGATAAATGAATTCTATCTCCAACATCCTTAACATTATAACCGCACATTTCCCATTCTTCATGGTTTAGCCATTGTAGTTTTGAGTTTTCAAATAATCCCATCCCTAATCCATGGGCAAACATTAATGTTTTAGGATCTGTTCTATAACATTTACTTAAAAGATAGTCTGGTGCAGTTTGTGCTTTTTCCGAAGAAAAAATATTTTGGAAAATATCCCCAGCAATATAAATAATTTCCTTAGTGACTTTTGCACATAAATCAAAAAAACTTTGAGGAAAATCTTGGCTTTCATCAATTAACATATAATCAAAAGCAAAATCGTCTTGATATTCACTATTTTCTAATTCTTTTAAGGCATATGTACAAGCCAAATTAAAATCCATAACTCCTCTTTGAAAGCTACGGAATTTTAGATTATAGAAATTACATATATATCTATAAGCACCTGAGTGTATATCAGATCCAGCTCCCCAAGCGTTTACACACCATAGTCTCTCATTCCATTGAATCTGCTGCTCCACTTTCATGAAGTCAAAAAACTCAGGAATACGATGTTTCAAACTATGTGCCAAAATTTTATTATGACACGTAAACATAATCCTGCTTTTTTCATGATTCAGATAAAGGTCTTTCAATTTATGTAAGAGTAATTCTGTTTTACCCGTACCTGAAAGACCTTGAATTCTTATAACTGGTTTATCTGTTTTTTGGTAAATAAAACGAGTTTGTTGGCCATCAAAAAGTAATATTTTTTGTTTTACTTTATCTAAAACTGCATCACCAACATCAAGAACTAAGCTATTGATATTATTAATACTTCCAGTTAACAAAGAAATTAATAGCTCAACTTTTCTTTGTTCAACACTACCCTCTAACTTAATATTTTCAAATAAGTTAGTGAAATAATCATCATTTAATGAAGCTTTATCAACTGAATTGATGATACTTACTAAGTTATCCTTCCACTGTCGAGGACGTCCTATCAAGTCTTTATATTTGTATTTTATAGAAATTGCACTTAAATCTTCCATAAAATCATAAACATAATCATTAAAATCATTTAATTCTGATCCTAGATTTATGAAAGTAACTTTATGTTTTGGGGAAAGAATTACTAATCCATGATCAAATGTATACGTATATCGTTCATCTCCTAAAGGAGCATGAATCAGATAGACATTTTTCTTATTTTTTTCAGTATATTGTGCTAAAAGATTACTAAAAAACAATGTATCTACATTTGTTGCATTGCCTAGCTGGTCAAAAAAATAATTAGAAATTGTTATAGACACAAGCTTTTCCGAAAAAGTTAATAAACTAAGTGTCAACTATATAAAAATATATAAATTTTATTTAGTGTTTATTGCGTAAAAACCCTAATTTTTTCTATATACAGACCAATAACTAGGAAATTAAGTTAATTACATACATTTTTTAGTCCTTCATAGGGCTAAACACTTAGCATTTCTTGAATAGCCACCGATTTTGTAGACACTCTTTAGTTAGATAAAATGGCTAATTAACGAGGTTTTTATGAGCAGTAGTAAACTACATCCTGAAGAATCCAAAATGCATTAAGGGAAATTTCTAATGCTAATAATATTCCAAAAATAGCTTTGGTCTCCTCATTCAAAATTGCTTTAAGTAATCTCATTTAGTCTTAAATAAGTATTTAACATAAAATCTCTTATTGGAAACAAACAAAACAAACTAAAAACTGGAATCTTCTACCAAAATTTAAAGCTATTTAACATAATAGAGCTTATACGAAATGCAAAATAAATAGTGTTATATTTCAAAAAGTTATGATATAAGAAATTGGGACGCAAACCCTCAAAAGCCGACTTGGAAACAAGTCGGCTTTTTTTTAAACTGTTTTGAGATATTCCGCCAATAAAATTGATCACTATTCAATCAAATTGAAACTTTTTTCAATGTTCCCGCTCTTCCCAGGGCAGAAAATATCCCCAATTTCCGAGGATAAAGCCGGGATAATTTTTAGCCAACTTTGTAAGCATTTTCTCACATTAATTCCAGTATATGGCTACTAGTTCTAATACCTGAAAGTTCATATGATTAATACATCAGGAACAGGATGTTCCAGAACGTAAAAAGGAATTTTATGTTCTAACGCAAGGAATGTGAGGTACAACAGGACGTCGTACCAAGAACGGAATACGAAAAACCCCGACAGGATGTTGGGGTTTTTTATTATCTAAACTTCTTAAATTAAAGTTGGATGAGCATCTAGAATACGAATTAAAGTCGCTGCAGGACCAGTTGGATAGCGACGGCCTTGTTCCCAGTTTTGGAGGGTTCTCGCGCTGATATGCAAACGTGCAGCAAACTCTGCCTGGGTTAAGCCAGTTTTCTCACGTACCTCTTTAATATCCGGTAACTCAAGCTCTGTGACTCGACTTGTCTTTATCTCATTACGTTTGATAGCCCCAGCTTCTTTAATTGAAGCAACCAGGTCATCAAATAAGTTGTTATCCATGAAATTGCTCCTTCACTAATTGACGCAAGATCGAGGTTTCTTTATCTGTCAGATTATCTTTTACAGACTTTGGATAAGCCACTAGGAAAAAGATCTGATCATCCTCTGTGACCCAATAATAGATCACACGGATACCGCCACTTTTACCCTTATTGCCTTGAGCACAGCGTACTTTACGAATTCCGCCACCATTCTTGATTAAGTCGCCTCTATCAGGCTGTACCAAGAGATCTTGCTGGAGCTGACGATACTCTTCATCACTCACAAGCTCTTTGATTTGCTTGGTAAAGATACTGGTTTCAATGAATAACATAGGTTAAAGTACGTCAATGGCGTATAATAATTTTAGCAGTTTTAGAATAAAAAAACGAGAGTGGTAGGCTCTCATTTCGTATAATCCGTACTATATTAATGTAGGGGAACTTAGCACTAAATAAGCATAAAAAATATTAAGTTGCTACTCATATAGAAACCATATCAGAAATCAGCTAAAATCTTCATCACATTCTTAATTATCAAAATTTAGTTAATTCATGCAATTACATATTTCCAAAATACATATCTCCAACTTTTTAGGAGAGTCTGATTTAAATTGGAATTTAAATCAGATTAATGTATTAGTTGGACAGAATGGTAGTGGGAAATCTACATTATTAAAACTAATACAATCAACAATAGAAAATAATTTAATAGAAGAATCATGGTTATGCAATGCATGTAATATCTCTTTTAATGAAGAGATTGAGTCTAGTTCTTATTTCATTGGTATAAAAGAATCTCCATTATCTAAGTTAGATATTAATGATGAAGATGTTATTGATCAAATTATTAAAAAACTAGAAATATCAAATCCACTAATAAATAAAGGAAATTCTTTTAATTTAGTAGAAATGTTTGTTGATAAAGATGCTAAAAAAAAATTAGCAAAGGAAATACTATCGACAGTTGTAAGTGAAAGTAAAAATAAAGTTGAAGTACTAAATGGTCCATTTTCTATTGAAAAAAATAGAAAATTAGATCGAATTTTCCATACAAAATTTTCTACTGAAATCAGAGAAAAACATCCTGAATTATTTATCAATAAAAAAGATAAGTTAAATCTAAATGTGGAATTTTTCTCAACTGTTAATATGAATGCAAACTCAATTAATAAAGTTAATTTAAGTGATGGAAAAACATCAACTATTTTAGATATAGAGATTCATGAAGAAATAAATACAATAAGAAATCATAGCAAATCAAAAATCTTGAAAGAAAAGTTGGTTAGAACCTTGAATATATTTTTCAAGGAAACAAATAAAATTGTAAAATTTGATAACAACTTAATTATTGAAAAATCTTGCGGTGAGGTTTTAAAACTAAAAGATCTTTCAAGCGGTGAACGCCAAATAATATATATTTTTCTAAAGGTAGTTAATGCTTCAGTTAAAAAATCAATTTTATTAATGGATGAACCAGAAATTTCTTTACATATGTCTTGGCAAGAAAAATTAATTGGTGAAATATTAGAAATAAATCCAAATCAGCAGATTATTATCGTAACACATAGTCCAGCAATCGTTATGAACGGTTGGATGGATTCTTATAAAGACATCAAAGAAATTTTAATACCATATGAGCAATAGTTTTAAAGAAATCATTAATTCTCCTTTTTTTTTAAAAGCTTATGGGTTTAATTCAAAAGGGGTATGCTTTGTTGAAGATGAAAGTGATATTCCTTTTTGGGATTTTTTGCTTAGTAAACACTTACCTAAAAAATTTGATATTAAAGCTGCTAGCTCCACAAAAAACCCTCATGCTAGAGGGAAAAAAGTATTATTAGATAAAATTCCAAGTCTATCTAATGACCATATCATAGCAATAGATAGTGATTTCGATTATTTATTTAAAACGAAAAATAATCTATTATTAGATAATAAATATATCCTCCATACATTTTTTTATAGCAGAGAAAGTTTATTATATAGATATGAAAGATTAGATTTAATATCTAATTGTATTAAATATAATATAGATCATAAATTCAAACCAAGTGATTTTTTAATAGTTTTTTCTTCAAAATGCTATGATGCAATTATTAATATATCATATCTAGTTGAAACTGAAATTATTAATTATTCAGATTTAAATATTAAAATCAACCAAGCTATTAATATAAACAAAAAGAAAAGTCATATTAAATTTGATAATTTTTCAATAGTGAATTCTATTTTTGATATTATTGATTCAAATATCAAAAATAGTCTATTAGATTATGAGCACTTGTTATTACCAGAAAAAATAGAAGAATTTAAATTAGAAAAAGAAAAGCTGGGATTATATAAAAATAATGCTTATCAATATATAAATGGTCACATTTTAGAAGAATATATTGATTCAATTTTTAAATATTTTATAGATCACTTAGTAAAAAATGAATCCTTAAGAATTGTTAGTGAATCACAAGCTGTTATTGAAAAAAATAGAAGGAAACATATTAAACAACAAACGGCTAAAATGGAAAATCATTTAAAAGATAGATGTAATTATTTAACATTAATTAATAACTTACTATCAGAAGATTTCTCTAATCCATGTTATGAACGAATTGTAGAAAAAATTTTAAATCTTGAAATGGCTTAATTTAAGAAATGAATATTTAACATAAAATCTCTTATGCGAAGTCAAAAAAGCGCGGATCTAGTGTCCGCGCTTCATATGATTTATACAATGGAAAGTGTAGTGAATTGGATAAGAAAAGCGTAACCCTCTAATTCTTTATTTACTTCTTTGATATTTTTTTTCTAACAAAGAATTAGAGAGTTAAATTTACTGCTGCCCTTCTCTATCTATATTTGTTTATTGTTATTCTGAGCCTGATTAAACCACTTATTGATTAAATACTCACCATCAAAAATTAGAATATCATCACTAACTTGTAAGTTAGTGTGACTAAAATCACATATTATTTAAACTTACAAATCATCAAAACGGACTTGGACTGTCATAGTCATTAATAGACCACTGATTTTGCAAGGTAAAGCTTTTTTTATGTCACGTATAAATCTAAGACTTGCTTTAAACGTACCTAAATCAATGTTCCACGGCTTCTAAAACATTGATTTTAGGTTGCGGATACAGACAGATGTAACGTTACTTTAGGGTGTACTCCAAGTTTACATAATGTCTCTTATGTAAAGCGCCTATATAAGCTTCGATTTCACTGTAGTATCCTCTGATCAACAATAGCCCAAAGAATCAAACGTAGTTTTTTCTATTTAGATTGACTTTCTATACGTGCTTTCTCATATGCCTGTACTTTTTCCAGGATAGGATAAAAATCAAATCCTTCGTCCTTCATCGTTGAGATAAGCGATACGATCACAGCTAAATGAGAGGGTACAAATCCAACTTTATTATAATTAGTAATAGAATTAGGTCTCATTCCGAGTAATTCAGCAAATTCTTTAATTGAAAGACCCGCTTTACCGATAAGTCTATGGAATTCTTCGTAAGGCATGAGATTCAAATTTAACAAATAATAAAGTACGAGTATAACATAGGCTATTTTTTACATAAAATGCTAAAAAACACATAAAAATATGTTTACAACACATATTTTTATGTGTTTAACTATCCATATCAAGCCTATGCTTAGTATCGGAATTTTTTATGAATTACTTCACTCAACCTCAAATTTTTATCTCAGTAAAAGCCAAAAAACTAGGATTACAGTTAATCCAGGAGCTTTATATTCAACGCAGTACGCGTTTGGCTTTTTATCTAGATGTGAATCCCTCTTTTGATGGGCATGAGGCTGTTTTATTTTGGACTGAACATTATTTAGCAGAATACCCAGACGCAAATTTTTCAGATATTCAGCAGCAATTTATGCGCTTTGTTCCACAATGCTAAAATTTTTATTTAATAACTGTGCTTATTCTCATTTCAGCAACGAAACTAAAAATGCAGCAATAGGCATTTTGATTTCAATACTTTGAATAAAACTATTCTTGTATGGAATTACCAAAAATCAGGCCCATTCTCATAATCTTTAGATTGTTCTGGATTATGTTCAAGTCGTTTTTTTCGTGCTAGCTGGCTTTGTTTATTTAGTTCTTGTTCATAGTACGGTTTATATAACTCATGATAATTTTCAGCACGTATGCGATTAATTTCGGCAGCCATTTCCTGCTTTTTAGCAAAAAGTTCTGGTTCATCTTCTTGAGCAAAACGCACGGCCTTGTTCATCAACGGCACATCTTGCAACTGAGTACCGTACTTCTTATTGTAGTCCTTGTTAGACAAACAGCTGACCAAACTTGGCACTTCAACTGGAATGCCTCGAATTTCCACTATTTTCATCGGCGCGTAGCGCTCTAGGCTGTCATTAATCAGCTCTTCTGTTTTCTGCCGGTATAACTGTAACTGTGCCTTGCCCATGCCTAAAACATCTGCTGTTAATTTCTGGGCCCCTCCTTTCTGGGGATCCTGGGCGTTATATCGCTTAAAGAACTGTTCAGCAGTACGTTCAATGCCGTCTACATGGCGTTCACTGTACATAAAGTGCAAATGCGGCTGCTCTTGACCCGCCAAAGCACCAGCATGATTGTGAATAACACAGGTAAAGGGATAGCGATAACGATCAGCAAACTCTACAACAAATGCCTCGGCCAATTCAATCCGCTGCGCCTGATTCAATTCTTTCGGAAAAGCCACCACTAAACTGGAACAGGTTCGCCCATTACTACGTTCATAAATATCTGCGGCTCCCCAGAATTCCGCCGGCTTTCCTTTAGCAAAATTCGGCATATTTCCCGACCTCACGAACTCCATTTGCTCTGACGCACTTTCTTTATAATTTTTGAAATGCAAAGTTCGGGTAAGATAATGAAATCGGTTTTTTGCGGTGGGAGCATTTTTTACTTTTCCCGATCGGGTTTTAATGGCTTTTTTTGCTGTGTGTTCCAGATTGCAATAGAACATTTTTCTACCTTAAATTTATGGTGTCTCGCAGAGCCTGCGGAGCACGAGGAGAAGTGTTTCTAATTCGATATGATTGCGTAGTAATTATATCGAATTAGAAACACGGAAACGAGCTTAAATATTTAAATAAATGTTCCCACATTTATTTAAATATTTTCCCGTGACGCATATGCTAAGCTAAACCCATCAGAATTACGCCTATTTTTGAACGGAGCATCATTTGATGGCCACACGAGGAAGACCTGCAAAAGTCCTGTCCATACAAGACCTGACAGAATTAGAAAAATTTCTCACGAATTTGGACTACCTAAAGAAAAATCAGAAGCAGGCAACCTCACTCCTTCATAGCAAAGAATTTTATGAACTAGATGAAAAAGATCTCAGCTTTTTAAAAGTAGTCCACCGTGAAAAAATTCAGTTTGAACAAAGGCAGTCGTTGATCGCACAAATCCAACTTAAACAAAGAAACCAACAACACCTTTTGGCCAATGAAATAGAAATTTTGCAGCTACTTGAAAAAGACCAAGACCAAGACACATTCTTCCGCCTCGATCGAGCATTAGAGTCTTACCAAAAAATAGAAAAAGCGGCTCTAGACAACCGGATCCGTTTAGAGAATGAACATAAACGCGATATTTTGAATAAAACCAACAAAGAGCTCACTGAAGCCCAAAAGAAACGCAATGCGGAGAATCAACTTAAATACGCATTGGGGGGCATAGTCTTATCGATTTGGAAAAATTTCAAATTTGAGATTAGTCCAAATAATTTAAAAAGTATTGAATCTAGAATTAACAACAGTCTTCTTTATCATACAAAGATACGAAAGAGTGCCCTTTATCAGGAAGCCTTCGCAATGACACAAGACCACCTAAAAGCCTCAAAACTATTCTTTCTTGCACTAGAGAAACTGCCAACCTTCAACATGAATCAAGAAGAGTTTCATAAGGCACTGCTAAAAAAGGTGTATAAACCGCAATAAGCGCTCATTTAAACGCAATTTAGATTTAAACCATAGGAATCTCAGTCTTAAAGTTAATCAGCGCTAAAAACGCAGTTCATGGGCTTCTAGCATTGATAGCAATAAAAATCATATTTATGCTTTTGATACTCAATAGGTATTAAAAGAGCGAGTGTCTACGAGCGATCCACTTAAATTCGCGCCTAGACTCCCCGAAAAACCGTTTTTTAGTCTATGAAGTCTAAAAGAACATAGATCAAATGCAGAAGATGGACTCTAGATCGAGCGTAGCGAGTGAAAAAGCTTTATGAGCGGAGCGAATTCTGAGTTGCTTTTGATCTTGCTTTTTTTTTCTTAAATTCATAACCAGATGAGCCAAAAAATTGCCCCGACGAATCGAGCGAAAGCGAGATTCAATAGAGTTTGAGCCTAGCGAAAACCAAGGGCAATTTTTTCTTTGCCAGGGCTTTTAATTATTTTTAATGTTTTTAATGTTTTTAATCACTCTACAAACCTTTATTTTAGGGCTTTATAGGAAATATATGAATAGGTTTATCGACCTATATGAATAGGTTTATCGACCCATATGAATAGGTTTATCGACCCATATGAATAGGTTTATCGACCCATATGAATAGG
>NZ_JAFCTF010000022.1:0-20531 GCF_049895885.1 Acinetobacter sp. TSRC1-2 | reverse complement strand
TGTGCTTGACTTGGAAATGTCAGTATAGGACATTTCTATTTGGTTATTAGGTAGGACATTTCTACTTGGGAATAACACCAGACATAAGATCTGGGCTTTTCCGTTTTAGAGAAAATACATTATGCTCAAACGTTATATTACTTTTAATTAACTTTTAATTTTAAAGCTATTGACTTTATTTTTAGTTTTTATTAAATTGTTAATAACTTTTAAAAGGTGGTAAGAAATGAGTCTCATAGAAAAACTTCATAAAAAACAATCTACGGAAACCAAAATGATTTCTACATCAGTAAAAATTCCACAAGTTATGGATGAAATAATTTCAGACTTAGCTGTATTCTTCGACTCGACTAAGCAAGAAATAATTTTAGATTTATTAACCGATGCCATAGAAAACTATAAAGCTGAGGAAAAGAAACTTCTTGAACAAGAAGAAGATCAGGACAATAAATCAGCAGAAAGTGAAAATATTTCAAATGGTCAAAGGTATTTTCTTCTTAATACTTGTAAACGTCATTCAATAGATGATCATGATTTTATGATTAATAATGGTTATGCAGCAGCGTTTGAAAGTGGTTACAAGGAGCAAATAAACAGAATCAAAAAGGGTGATATTGTATTTTTATATGCTAATGGAAAGGGCATTTCTGGCTATGGGAAAGCTTCGGGTATAACTAAAAAAACTGACCACTATGGTAATCCCGAAGAATGTTATTACCAAGAGTTAGAAGATTATGTTGCTTTAGAAAAGCCTCTTAAAGCAAAAGAGATTAGAGAGCTTTGCACTAGAACGCCTGTTTTTTTGAAAACATTGTCTACAATCAATAAAGATGATGGAGAAATTATTTATAGTGCATTAAATCAATAATTTGATTAGCAAAATAGATCTATTACCTACATCTAATTTCTTAATTTTCCTACAATTAACATAATACACCTTATACGAAATGCTTATATTTTATTCTTTAATTTCAGTGGTATAGTCTAAACTTAACAACCCATTCTAGCCCGGATGGGTTTTTTATGATTTTTTCACGTTCCACGCTGAATATTTAATCATTGTTTCACGACTTTATTCATATCAGTTAAACAATCTTGGTTAATCATAGGGTCTAAAAAACCGACTCCAAAAGCCCCTTGTCGATGGCTCTGGTTCAACGTGCTCCGGCACTGGAATGCGCTTATTTTCAGTTTGTTCCGGAGTAGTCAATCCGTCATGTTTAGCTTCTACTGTGCCCGGTTCTGGAGCTATTTTGTCCATGCTTGGTTGCACCGGTTTTTGATCGGTAAACGTAGTCATATTGGTTGTGGGAGGCTTCATTTCAATGAGCGTTAGAAGCGTATCTATACGAGCGTTTGCCTTGGATTCACGATCTTCGGCTTTTTCTAATTGTTTTTTTAGAAAGTCGATTTGGCTTTTTAGTTCTACTACTGTTTTATCAGTGTATTCAGGTGTATTTTGATTTTGTATTGAAGACGTATCAATACGTTTTGCCTGTTTTGCTCCAAAAGGCTCACCATAGACACGAAGTAGTTCTGAAAAATCTATAAAACCATCATGGTCACGACTTAAAACACCATTTTTTATATCTTTATATAGTGTAGCTCTAGATTTTTTATACAGGGTTGCAGCATCACTAACACTGTATTTTGTAGTTGTATTCATAGTGTATTGCTGTGTATTTTGAAAACGTATTGGAGAATACAATATGTGTATTCTCCAATACACTCAAGCTTTAAAGCCAAGGTTTTTTAAGTGGGGTAAAAACTGCTTTTGTTGTATTGGATCTCTCAGCATTTCTTTGATTTTTGTTGCTAGGACATCGTAACTTTCTCCTTGACTCGCTAAATGAGAGAGTTCATGTAGACGAGACAGTTGATTACCAAACATATTGATTTGAGCATCTGTTAATTTATAAAACTTCTTTGGTTCACTGTGATGATCAATGCTTTTGGATTTCTCTTTAAATGAAAACTGAATATGAGTGACTTTACGACCAGTTTTTTTCTGCTCATACTTTACGCTTAAAGGACTATATTCATTAATTTGATCGACAGCTGTATCAATTACTCGTTTTTTGAAATCGGCGAATAATGGATATTTTTTGCCGAGTTCTAACATCGTTCTTAAGCTATCAACCGATATATCACGTTTACCTATTTGACGATATTGAACTAGTAACTCGTAAATACGTATCGCATATGCGCTATTAATTCCAGCAATGTCTGATAGAGCATATTTAGTAAATTCTCTGCTTAAATTAGATATGAAAGGTAGGATCGGTTTTGAAAATCGAATACCAATAACACTTTGACTATCTAAAAACTGGATTTCTTGTACCCATCGCATTTTTATAGATTTATCATCAATACTGAGGTTAATAGATCTTTCATAGAGTCTATTAATACCATCCTTTAGATCTCGATAAGCTGTTTTCTCATGCACGCCTAATAGTTGCAATTCGCTGATACTCACAGGGTATAGCTCGTCATCGGTAATCAGCTGATTTTTGGGAATACGTGAAATGGCCGCTAAGACAATACGTTGCTCTAAAGCACTTAATTGATACGAGGCTTCTATAACTTGATTTGATTTTACAACATGATTTTTATTCAAAATAAAACCATTAATTCTTTTTAAGTATGACAAATATATACTTGTCATAGTTAGTAGTCAATCCGTCATAGTTAGTAGTCAATCCGTCATAGTTAAGTAGTCAATCCGTCATAGTTAGTAGTCAATCCGTCATAGTTAGTAGTCAATCCGTCATAGTTAAACTCTGAAAGCCTTGATATAAAAGGCTTTCAAGCTGCCTAAAATAATTAAAAGATTTAAAATATAATTAAAAAGGAAATATGAAAAATTGCCCTTGGTTTTCGCTACGCTCAAACTCTATTGAATCTCGCTTTCGCTCGATTCGACGGGACAATTTTTTGGTTAATATTTTCGTGACTTTAGAAAAAAGCAAAAGCAAGATCAAAAGCAACTCGGAATTCGCTTCGCTCATAAAGCTTTTTTGCTCGCTACGCTCGATCTAGGCTCAAATATGGACTAATCGCTTTGCTCTGTTAATCTCCTTTAGCAGCAAAATGGAGCTTGTAATCAGGGAAAAAACAGGACGAAATTTTTATATCGCTCAGTCGCTCGTAGACACTCGCTCGGTAAATAATTGTTTAGATTAACTAAAAATTAAAATCTAAATCATTTTTTGGCTTTGTTTTGTATTCAGATTCATCCTTCTGAGAAACATTGTGTTGAGGGGATAAGTTTTCAATTTGGTCAATATCACTTTTGATATTCTCAAAACGCTTTAAACACGTTTGGTATGCATCCCTTTGCTGTTCAAAACTAGTATTTTGCGGCTCTAAAATTTTCTCGCATTGCAGATATTTCAGCATGCGTTGATCGTTTTTGATGATCTGCTCAATTTGTTCATAGTTCGATCTGTTCAGATTCGCACTGGCTCGACTCATGTAGGTTTCCAAATTTTCCGATTTTTTCTGTGTGTAATCAATCAATAGCAATACATCCTTGCTGTTATAGGCTTGCTGTTGTTTGTCGCATAGTTCTTTGTGATAGCCGACATAATCCGGGTAATAGTTGTCACTGCGCAATGAACTAAAATGAAAATCTGTCGCTGGCTTTGGCTTGAGCCTAATTTCAGCCACGGTGCTTTCTAGCCGTTCAAGTTGTTGATTAATCTTATTAATTCTTCTACCGTCTTTGCAAGCATGCCAATCCGCTCGCTCTGCATCTCTAAATCTCTGTAAAAGTTCTCTGGTACTTTCAATTGCAAGATTTTCGAGAGTGCTTTCTCGATGTCTGTCTGCTGTGTGCCAATGGTCATTTGAATCGGTTTTAATTCGGTCTTCACTAAATTGCTGACAACGCTGTTTAAATCCAGTTGATTCAATGCTCTCGCTAATAGCGCTTGTAATTGGATCTTTAAGTTTTCTAGAAATGCTTGCTGTAACTGTTCCGAAAAGTTGCCCTGTTCGAGCTTTAAAAGTTCGGATTTCATGGCCTGGATCAAGGCTTGCTGGGTTTCTTTCTCTGTATTCAAGTTGATGATTTTGTTTTGTAAGCTCTGCTCGACTTCGCTGTAATTGCTCAAGATGCTTTTTAATGAATTGACCTGTTGATTCAATACGTTGTTTTGCTCGGTTAACAAGCTGTTTTGTTGACTCAATAAGGCGTTTTGTTCTTTCAAAAAAAGGTCGATTTCGGTTTGCATTGTTTTCTTCCGTAATTAATTCATGTTGCTGTTTTGATTTGAAATTATTTGTGAGTTCTGTTGAATGACTTCTTGTTGAGCTTTGATGGTCTTTCGATTTGTATTGGCTTGATAGCCCAGATATAAAACGATTGAAAAAATCAGCAGTCCAAAAACCATCATCCCCCCAAGAATGTATTTTGATCTCTGTTCGCCCAATTTTTGCGTGATCAGCGTTTGTATTGCGCTCTCGATATATTCGCTTTGGTTCGCTATCACTTGCTGTATTTGGGCTTGAAGGCTCTTTTGTAGGCTCTGTTTGTCGATTGAAAGGCTTTGCAACTGGCTGTTGATATGGTTTTGTAGAGCTTGAATTGATATTGAAAACGAATCGATGCTCAATTTCACTTTTGATATTTCCGCAATATCTATACTCGCTAGCTGAGTCATTAGTACGTCTATTTGCGCTTTGTAGCTCGCTGTTGTTTCTTTTATGGCTTGGGGTGATAGATTCTCTATCTGGATCAAAATCGAGCTTAGATGCGATTCTAGGGCTATTGTCGTCTGCTGTACTTTGCGCAAAAGCGTAGTGCTGTTGATTATAGGCTTCTCGCTTTGCTCGATAAGCTGCTCGAAGTTGATCAGCGTATGTGAGAGCTGCTGCAAGCTTAGCTCCAGTTGGTCTGCTTTTTGCTGCTGCTCCGTAAGACTTTGTATAAAGTTTAGCTTCGAATTGCTCATGATAAAAATCGCCTTTTAATCTGTGTTTTTTGCCATTTATAAGTGTGACTGTTAGAAACTCTTTACTTTGTTTGACTGATTCAACGGACTCAACTTGCTTGATACACTCAACTAAATCTGCTCTGTTGTTTATCAGCGGATTTTTTAAAATTGTTATGACCCAGTTGTCCACTGCTTTGCAAAACTGTTTCTTAGGCAAATTTTCAATGTCTTGGTTTGATAAAATCTTTGATGCTTGAACATTAAGTTTTGCAACGTGGTTAGGTTTCTGTGTGGTCTGTGAAAAAAGCAGATCATCAGGACGTGACCATTGATATTTTGTGTTGAAGTAATCTCTTAATGAGTCGAAATGTTTTTCATGACCTGGGGGCGCAATATTCAGTGATTTTCCGCTTTGTATGTCCAGGCGTGGTGCCAGAATATGTATATGCTTCGAACCGTCTTGATCCGTATGTAGCACCGCAAAAAGGTGGTATTGCGATGGGTCTAAACCTGCGAATGCATGTTTTTCAAAATCGTCTAAGACTTCTTTGATCTGCTCATCTGTTGGTGCATCTTCTTTTGACCATGCAATCACGCCACTGGTGTATTTCCATAGATGCGGACTTGAATCACAAATTGCGTTAAACGTGGTTGCATCACCTCGCAAAACATCAACGCCTGCACGAACATTCCCCATGTGATCAAGCTTGTCGAGTACGTATGCGGATGCTTTGGCAGGACTGCCCTTCCCATGCTCGAAAAATTTAATGTGCACTTTCGTCCCTTTCAGCTAAAACAATCGAAGGTAGTTCTAGTTCCTTGTCAAGATTTAAGTCGTCCATTTGCTTTTTAAGCCTGTTTTTAAGCTTGTCAGGACTTTGTCTGTTAATTTTCGGTAGCGCTGGAAATACTTGTTCTAACTCTGTTTGAATGGCTTTTAAAACTAAAAGAATGCTGAAAATTTCGAGTTTGCGCTGTTCTTGCTGATCTGCGTTTTTAATAATGTTTAATGCGCGTGCAATCTGATTAATGTTGTTGCCGATTTTTGCGAGTTCGAGCAATAAATCCGGGTCTGTTTTTTGGTAGCGTTTAACGATTTCAACGACTGTTTTTACTTTTGTTCGAACGGGTTTTATTTCTACCGGTTGTTGTTGAACGGTGATGGCATTTTGCATGACTTCACGCTCGATCAACGAGTGAATGAAGTCCGTGAAATTTGTATTTTCTTTTTTGAGTTGTTGCTGCAGTTGCTCAAGCTGTAGATCAGTAAGTCTGAATTTCTTGATTTTATCTTTTGCCATCTTGCACCTTAATAAGTTTTTGCTTTTGCTCTTAAGTCAACAAAGTTGACTTGCCTATCTGTGATGGGCTTGGGGTCTTAGGGGGAACCCCTAACAAGTCCCTGTGCCCACAAAAAACGAAGTTTTTGTGGGCACAGGTAGGCTTGCTTATCTGAAAATGGGTTATATCAGCATTGAAAAAACAAAGTCTTTTTAAAGAGAAAAATGGGGTAAATTTTAATTAGGGCGTTATTTTTGGGAAAATTTGAGGGATTGAACTATTATTTTTTTCTAAAAAAGATGCCTTATTTAATTGAAAATCTAGTCATAAACATGTGAATTCGAAAATTATATTTATTTGACGACATAAAACTATCTTTTAAAGTCTGAAAGTCTTATATAGCAATGCTTACAGCAAAAAATTAGATGTTCTAAACATTCATGTAAAATGAACGATTTGTACAAAAAACAATCGCAAACCCTAGGTGAAATGAACAAATTGTTTAAAAAACAATCAAAATTATATTTATTTGACGACATAAAACTATCTTTTAATTGCTTAAGTATTTGTATATAAATAATTTAATCTTAAATTTTTTCTAAGTAATCCAGCTAAGCTGATTCCCTAGTTTTTTCTATTTTTCTGAAAAACTAGGGAATTAAAAAGTTAAATAATTTTTACAGTCTTTGCTCATTAAATAATCTTAATCTAATGTATAAAGTTCGCCATATAGCGAATTTTATACTTAAAATATGTAAAGTTTGCTATATAGCAAACAATAGGGTTTGAAATTCGAGATAAAAATGGCTTCTAGAAAAGAAATTGGAGAAAAAATTCGATCAGCAAGAAAAGAGCTAGGCTACACACAGAAAACAGTGTCGGCGAAATCTGGAGTCAATAAAACAACGATTTCTGAGATCGAGAACGGTCATTTTACAGGCTCTTTCGATTTATTTGAGAAGGTCCTTAATAGTGTCAAATTGCAGTTTGAAGTCGTGCCCAAAGAGCATAAATTTCCGAGTTGGTATGAAATCGAATCCCTATTCAAAGAAGATGATGAATAAAGCGAATGCCTAATCGAGGTGATACGAGCGCTATAGAATACTTCCTGTATGAAGAAATCTTCAAAAATCATGGAGAAGCATGGTTATACATCTACTTAGCTCAAATGTGTGGAGTTGATTTCACGCAGGATGATTTTAGAGCCTACAATGCTTATACAGGTGAGGATTATGATGACTATGGACCTATGGAAATCGCAGGTCGAGAGGCAATTCAATATACTATTGGTTTACCAGAAATAGATGCTGATAAAGATAATTTAGCTAGGAAGATTGCTGCAGAGTTATTTGAGAAAATTTAATTCATAGTCTTATAAAAAATGGAGCTTATAGCTCCATTTTTTATTAATGATTCTTTAACTCTTTCAGCATTGCATCCCGAAGAATTTCATTCATACGAGTTTGATAGCCCTTAGTCATAAACAAGAGAATTTGAAATCTGTATTTGACTCATAAAATACAGATTTCATTATCATCGTTTAACATCCTGGGATAAGTTGTAGAAAGGCTTCTCTAACTTCAGAAAATTCGGCTTGAGGGTGATCTTGTAAAAAATATTCGGTCCAAATGAATGTTGCTTCATGGCCGTCATAGCAAGGATTTACATCTAGATAAAAAGCCAATCGTGCTGTTATGCAAAGTTCAAGATCGTTAATTAATGCCAATCCAATCTTTTTTGTTTGAGAAGAAATAAGAAGCTTGGGCTGTACGAAATGGTTCATAAAAACAAGTCCTATCAAAAGAGTAAAATTGCTTGATAAGATTATTTAAACACATAAATAGTGTGTTAATCACACTATTTATGTGTTTAAATGTAAATAAATGATCTGTGCTATACTTTTCCATCAGAACAATTCTGCTTTTAAAACTATGCCTTACGAAGAATTTCAAAGACTTATAGGTAAGTCTGGCCTTTCTATTAAAGAATTTGCAGCGCTTTTAGATATGAATGCGAATTCAATTACCAACTATAAAAAGAACGGTAAAGTGCCCACTAGCATTGCAGTGATTGCGATCGTAATTTCAGATATGAAGGATGATGGTCTGGACTTTTATCCGATTTTTGAGAAAGTTCGGGCTTATCGTGACCAATAGAGTATTTGATGTGAACCCAATTAAAGATTTAATTGGGTCCTAGCACGTGCTGCTGCATTTCGTAGATGAGATTTTATGTTAAGTGAGAAGATCATTAATTAACTTGAAGATGAACAAATCAATTATATATCGAACATTATGTAACTCTAATGCCAAGGGTAAAGTTCTATTCTCATTATTATAATGATTAGGAATAGATAACCTAGTGACAGATATTGTTGATAGCGCTACTCGCAGCCGGATGATGGCTGGAATTAAAAGCCATAATACCAAACCTGAATTAATAATTAGGAGCCTTCTTCATCGTAAGGGGTTCCGCTTCCGTTTATATGTAAAGGAATTGCCAGGAAAGCCCGATATTGTTTTACCTAAATATCATGCTGTTATTTTTATACATGGGTGTTTCTGGCATGGACACGAAAATTGTCGTTTATTTAAACTACCAGGTACTCGCCCCGAATTTTGGCAAGAAAAAATTTTCAGAAATCGGAGTAATGACACTCGAGCAGTACATTTATTACGAGATCTTAATTGGCGTGTTTGTATTATTTGGGAATGTAAAATTCGAGCGTCTAAAAAGGATCTAACTCATATGGCTGATATCATTTCAGACTTTCTTAAGGGGACAGACCCATTTCTAGAACTTAGGGAAACTTAATATTTTATACATTTGAAATATATTAATGATTTTTCTAAATTTTGAACTTTATATAAATAATCTTATTTCAAATAAAAAGATGCTTTTAAAAGCATCTTTTATGAAGGTGTGATTTAGAAATTCGAGACTTGGGAACTAAATAATTCAAGTTGATTTTCTTTACTCAGATAGTCTTCTAATTTATTAACAAGATGCCACATAACTACAGGCGGAATTGCATTTCCAATCTGACGATAAGCATCTCCTTGAGATCCTACAAAGTGGAAACTATCAGGAAAAGATTGGATTCTAGCGGCTTCTCTTGGAGAAAACCTTCTATAAAGTTCTTTTGCTGGATCTACAAGAAGAACGGGATCTCGAGAATTAAGACTAACCTTAGCCAAGTGGCTAGTGATAGTAAGACATTGTTCGTTGAGATCTTGAGCTAATGCTCGTTTCATATTTGGTTTTGCCTTTTTGACCCCTTCCACTGCTCTTTGTGAGAAAAAGTATTTCTCATCTTCAGGCCAAAGACTATCAATAACATCTTTTAATTTAGATTTGGGTTTTAGCCCTTCGCCATGAGTGGAGTCAGGAAATTCAAAGGTTTGTGCTAGATCATTTCTAATACCAACAATAAAAATACGCTCTCTCTTTTGAGGAACCCCGAAATCACTAGAGTTAATTAATTTATGATTAATTGTATAGCCAATAGATTCGAACTGCTTACATGCTAAATCAAAGTAGTAACCTTGCTTTAAACGGTAGAAGCCTTTTACATTCTCTGCGATAAAGGCTTTGGGTTTAGTTTCCTCAATAATTCGAGCCATTTCCCAAAAAAGTTGAGATTCTTTCTTTTCAGGCTGTTTGCTAGGATTAACTGTTGAAAATGGCTGACATGGGAATCCACCTACAACTACGTCAACTTGGCCTTGAATATGCCTAAGCGTAAGTTGATTTATATCAATTACTTCAGCTTTGTGTGAAAAATTTGCGTTATACGTATTTACTGCTTTTTCGTTAAAGTCAGAAGCATGAATCACCTTAAAGTTTTGCTTTTTATATCTTTTATTTAAGTAGCTAAAGCCTCCCAGGATTCCTTGGTCAGCACCACCACAGCCACAGAATAAAGATACAACATTAAACATCTTGGAATGAACCTGAGTGATTTGGGAAAGAGAGGCGGTATGTTAGAGGAATGGCAGAAATAGTTCCATCTGAATAGTGTTTGAATGGATTTCGAATACGGAATAATTGGACACCGGTATTATGGAAGATTACACGATAAACGTAGAATTTATCCTGATGTTGTTCCGCAGCGATCCATTCATTTCTAGTAACATTAATAATATCTTCTGCAAAATTTTCAGGCATAGGAGTTGTTCTGCGAGTTGCTTTTACCTCAATGTATTTTTCTAGAGTTTCTTCATAAGAGAATGACTCAATATCAAACCCTATTCCACGTAAATGAGCTTTATTTTGAACCTTATTTTCTAGCGAATAAGGCTTTAATAAATTTTTCTCATATTCGAAAACGAAAGCCTCACCAGCGTCTCCAAGATCTTTGGTATTAGCAAAGTTTCTAGCAATACTTTGATCTATGTTAGGAATATGTGAAAGACTGGAGGTTAAAATTTCAGATACATTACTATTGAGTAATTTTGGAGGAACATTAGAGATTTTTGAAATAAAAGAGTCCCATGATATTTGTATATCTTTATAAACATTAATATCTTGTATATTCGGGTATCCATAAAAATCGAAATCTGGAGCTTCTAATGCTAGATTCACCATGTATTCAATGAAGGCCATTTCACTTTGATTTAAATAAAATGAATTTCCATAACGTTGAATAATATTTGCTAACTGTAAAAGTTTTAATTGCTCAGTTATGTGCTGGTATAAGGTTGAATATGGATCATTGCCAGGGTTTGGAATCTCTCTAGAAATTTTTTGATCTGTATCAATTACTATTTGCTGTATGACCTCATTAACACTGGCTTGTCTAGTTAATACTGATTTGGAATTTAATATGTAATATCCAATTTGTTTTACATTTAGATATATACCTAGTGCATCACATTCTTTTATAACAGCTATGAGGAAACATAATTGTCGTATGTTAATTTCATGTTGCATTTGCTCTAAAACAGTATGTTTTTTATTCATTCCTGATGGGAATTGCATTTTTAAACATAGATCTTTAAAGAAAGCAGGCTGATCATTATCTTCTAATAATTTTAATGTCCTTTCGGAAATATGTACTACTCTTTCAGCATCAATATAGTACATGCCGAACAGTTTTCCTGCGATTTCAGTTCGATGATTGTCTAAAGTTTTCTTTGTATTTTCTTCACCTAATAAACTAGCTAGTTTTTGGTTGAAAAACGTATCAAAGTTTTTTTTAGAGGTCGGGCATATTTCAGAAATAACAGAAGCATAGTAAGGCAATAAATTGTCTAATTCTGCTTGAGCCTTTCCCCGAATGATTGCGCAGCGAAACTGATCGGTATGTATATAAGTCATAGTAATTTATAAAGAATTTCGGCAATTTTTTGTGCCAATAATGGTGGCACAGCATTACCAACCTGTCTATATTGACTAGTACGGTTTCCAACAAAGATAAAATCATCAGGGAATGATTGAATACGAGCACATTCTCTTACTGTTGGAACTCGATTAGCTTTGTAATGAAAGTGATGGTTATGACCAGCATCAATCGTAAAACAAGGTTTTTTACTGTTCATACGAGTCCAAGCAATATTTACTTTTCGAGTTAAACGTAACTCTTCTGGTAAATCCTTATAATTGCCTCCATCAGGTACTAAAGCAATAATATTTTTGGTTTGCTCTTTATGATCAACTGCTTGATGATTATGGAGTTGATTGTTTTTAGTACGCATTAAACTTTGATAATCATTTAAAGGTGGACACAGGTACTCTTCAATTTCTGATCCTAAATTTTCTTCTAGCAGTGGTAGATCTGATAAAGCGTCACCTGTTGTAATTGGTGAACTAATTTTTAAAGCTTCTAATTCATGGATAGGAAACATACCTTCTTTTAAACCAATGAAAAAAGCACGTTTCCTGCTTTGGGGAACACCAAAATCAGCAGCATTTAATTTTAGAACGCAAACGTCATATCCCAACTGATTTAAGCCAGCAACAATTTGGTTAGCAAAATCACCTTTATTCATACTGAGAATATTAGGGACATTTTCTATAACAACAGCTTTTGGTGAATATTTTTCAACTAACTTTAAGTAACTAATGAACAATGTGTTTCTAGGATCATTAACATCTCGTTTTCCTGCTATTGAAAATCCTTGGCAAGGAGGTCCTCCTAGCATTACATCAATATTCTGTATTTCAGTAAAAGCAGGGTTATCAATATCAGAAAGATCAATATTATAGGTTTTAGAACCTATGAAGTTCTTGGCAAAAGTTTCAAGAGCAGGAGCATTGTTATCTATGGCAGCAACAGTATGAAATCCCGCTTTATGAAAACCTAGTGACAAGCCACCAGCACCAGAAAATAAATCTAAAGTACGTAAAGACTTCAAATTAAGACCTTTAGAAATAGAAAATCAGAAAGGATGATAGCGAAAGAAACTCGTTCTTGCCTGAAATTTTATGCAAAAAAAGGTACTCTAATCGCATAATTTATAGATCAGATTGTTTTATGAACAAAATCAAAATTGTTAAAGGATATGAGTGCTATCCTAAAGATAGAAAAGATCAGCTTCAAAACTTTATTGCGACTATCAATGCAAAAGGTGAAATTATTTCTCTTGAGCTAGAGTCAGGAGTTGTTCTTGAAAATACAGGGAAACAGCAGAAATGGCAAAATCCAAATAATCAAAAGATGTACATCATAAATGGTTAAGTTTTCCTAAAATTAACATAATACACGTTATACGCATTTAAAAAAATGGAGCCTAAAGCTCCATTTTTTATGAAATTTTTAATTTTATATAGAAGTTACTCGGTATCAGTATATGAAACCACTAATTCTAAAAGTTCTTCTGTTGGAGTATTACAGAATTCACGGATTCGTTCGGCAACAGTTCCGCCACTCGTGTACTCTTCATCAGCATAGTTATTGTAGTCAAAAAGAACCTCTGCCATACCTATTGGAAGATTTAATCCTTCTTTAAGTGCTTCATAAGAGTCGACCTGAGGGTTATCTCTCCATTTGACGATTGCCATTGTATATGGACGACTTAATGGGCTACTAAGATGTTCTTTAGTGATGTCTAAAGTATCCATATAGAACCCTGCATCCCTCCATTTTGGCAAAGTCACAGCCCATCCAATAGCACAAGCAACAGTATTACAATCACTCAGGAGTTGTTGGTCACTGATAAATCCAACAGAGTTTTTATTAGGTCTTCTCCAAGTGCGAATATCAAATCTATTGGGATCCAATTTTTCTAAGAAATCAGCTAACTCTAAAAGTAGATCTGTGCGCATATTTGTTACCTTTAATTATTTTCTATGCAGCTTATCAACTGGATATAAGACTCACCGCATGAAAAATTACTAGATGCTACTAAGTTGAATATTGAAGCCGCGCTCTTTAATCTCTGCAAGCAAAATATCAAGGCTAATATCTTGCAAAGGTCTTTTATCCGAGCATTTTGTAGTTTCCGAAAAAAAATCTTCAATTTTCTTCATCGTACTAGGACTTGGTCTAGCACTATTTTTCTTAGACAAATCCATTTCATAGCGTTGAATCATAACATTCGAAATACCAAGAGCCTGAGCCAGTTCGTTTTGAGTTAAGTTAAGAGCATTACGTTTCTCACGGAGAATTTCGTGAAATTTTGAACTTTCAGAATTGAATGATGTCATGATGTATCCTTTTTATGTAAATAAAGACTTATAAAGAGATATTAGATCAAAAAATAAGATAATACAAGTATTTTGATGCATCATTGATACATCTTTTAAATTATTATTGTTGTGTTTTTGCGCATAAAAATATCTGAATGCTGTCGAATTAAGAAGCTCTAAAATTACAGGCAATAAAAAACCCCGACATCCTGTCGGGGTTTTTTATTGATTTAGTGTGACTGCCGTTGCCGTTATATCCACACATTCCACGTGCTAAGACTTAATATTATTGTTTTATGTCCTGGAACATCCTGTTCCTGATGAGTTCATCATAGGAAAGTTTCAGTATTCCGGATAGCAGCAAAGGGCCGAGATTGATGTGAGCAAATGCGTACAAGATCGGCTAAAAACTGTCCCGGTTTTATCCGCAGAAATTGGGGATATTTTCTGCCCTGGGAAGACCGGGAACATTGAAAAAAGTTTCATTTTGGTTAAAAAGTGATCATTTTTATTGGCGGAATATATCAAAACTGTTCATAAAAAAGCCGACTTGTTTCCAAGCCGGTTTTTTGCTGTTTTTTGAGTTTTCTATTTCAATATAACCAATTGATATTAAATAAGTATTACAATCGCATTTCGTATAAGCACCATTATGTTAAATGGATCATTATTTTCCGGTTGCTTCCCAATTACTATTAGAGCATTTAGAACATTTATAGCCTTTTTCACAAAGCCATTTGACAATTTCATTTTGGAACATCAATAGTGCTGCTCCTCCTGCAATCATTGCTATACATATTGGCATAGCAAATCCTGTTCCTGCGAAAAAATATGCAACCCAAGCCCAATATCCTCCGGCTGGTAAAGCTCCTCCAATAATTCGGATAAATAAACGAAGAGAAGTATCTTCTTTATGACCACAAGCTTTACACTTAATTTCCATAATTTACTCTATATAAAATGCATCACTCGATTTTTTTTACGCGATTTCAGCAGAAGGATTTTGATTGAAGACATTGAGATTTGGTATTAGTTTGGATCTCTTAAGAAATTTATTAACATTAAATACAATTTCTTCTAAAGCATTTGAAATTCCTATAGTTACAATTTCTGAACTATACTCATAGCCGCAAGACGTTGAAGAGTTTTGAAAAAATCTTCCTATTGGGTCAATCATCAAGTATGAATGAGTCATCTCATCATTATTTTCAGAGCTAATAATGTGTTGTAGCTCATTGTGCTTTTTAAGAAAATTATAAAACTCATAATCATCAATCATATGCTGATTTGTGAGCACTGGAAGCATCTTGAATACTTTCCATTTTGATGGAGAGACCTCTTTAATGAAGTCAGTTAGGTCTTCATCTTTGTTAATTTGATTAATAACACTATTAATTTTTATATCGATATTTGGAGAAATTGATCTTATTTCATTGATATATTTCAATATTTCATCTTTTTTAATAGGTGTATTTTTAAAAGATCTACCTATTTCAAGATTAGACTTATCACTAAGAGAGTCTATGCTGAATCCAATAGTGGAAAATTGAGTAGCAATTACTGTAATTAGATCTTGATCAAGCGAACTACCATTAGTAATTGCAGATAATTCAAAACCGTATTTACGTGCTTCTTGGATAATGTTTAATACTTGCTGTTTATAAAGAAAGGTTTCCCCTCCAACTAAATTAAGACGAATTCCTGTAAATGCTGTTCCATTTTTTACATTCAAAATAGCAGGCAGTAATGATATTTCCTGCATTAATTTCCGAACTTTTTCCTTTGAATGCAAAAGCTCTTTTTGATTTTTCTTTTGCCATTTGGCGAAGCAATAAAAGCATTCGTAGTTACAAGCTTCAGTTATGTGCCAATTAATTACTATTTTCATGTATTAGGTGTACCTGTAATTTTTTATAAATTATTTAATAACTAGCGGTTTTTGTACCGCTAGTTATTAAAGTTTCAATCATTAAATAAAGAAAATAATCCACCGATGACTGCAGCACCAATACCAGCAGTGATCACAACCGGTGCAGCCGCGACAGAAGTTACACCAATAGCTGCTGCCCCAAGCATACCTACTGTTGCACTAGTCGTTGCCCCTGTTCCTAAAGCTATTGCAGCAGTGCCAGCTCCAATTGTCCCCCCAAAAGCCGCATGAGTTAAAACGGAAGTTCCCGTTGATGTTATTGCGGTGGTTGCTATAGGTACTGAAGTCGTAGCAAGTAGACCATATCTTTGAAGGGCGTAATAAGAAAATGCTGCATTAGTTGCATGTTGCATGACTTTTCTTACTTGCTCACTACGTTTTTCGCCTGTAACACACCAGCATGCAAAATGCTCACAGTTATTAAAAAGAAGATTGTAGTCATCCTCTCCCAAGCATCTATATGCACGTTCAACAATTTCTTCATTCGTATATATAACTGTATTAATTGGATAATTCACTACAGTAAATTGATCCCTTCCACCTAAAAAGTTTTCCAGGGTTGTCTGCTCTATGGAACCTTTATTAAAGGCTTCTGCAAAACCAGAATAATGAATAACCTGATTATCACCAGTATAAATGGCGTGATGATAGTACAGACCTCTTGAAACGCTGAGATGTGAGCCTGGTTGTAAGTTTTTCATAAGTAACTCTTCTTTTATTTAAATTAACAACGTTTAAAACTGTTTGTGTTGTATGCCGTGATTAAACGATCAGCATCGAATACAACAGTGATTCCACCTTTATCTAGTACTTTTAGAGCAATTCGGCGCTGTTCTTTAAGTTCTTCCAGCTCTAAATCAACTAGATAAACACCATGTAGCTGAGAATTTTTCTGTCTGATAGTGTTCAGTTTTTTAATTCGTCTATCTGTCGAATCAATAAACTTTTGAGTGTTCTTCTTGTTAGCAATACATTTGTCACCCGATAACTCCCCACAAAGTAAAGCTAGCTCAATCATTGCTTTAGTGTGTCCACGTTGATTCATACGTTGAGCAAAGTGATTTGTCGGTGTCATTTAAATACCCTCTCTTACAGATAATTTTACTTTATCCCTAATTAGATGTACTCTTACATCTAGGTGATTGGTTTAAATATATATATATGATTTTTATTTGTAAAACGATGTCTATTGGTGGTTGTTGTGAATAAAGTTAACAAAATGAATCACTATTTCTTTTTTATTTTAGCTTGTATTTTTTTATATTCTAAATATCATGGTTAGATGGTGATGATTGTTTTTATTTTTTTGGGTTTGAGCCAATCTTATATTGGCTAAACGAAATTTCATAGAATTTTTTGAAATCAATCAAAATGTAACGGAATGTAAATTTATGAAAAAAAATATTTATAGTGCGCTTGGCTTAAATCAACGCGAAATTTTTGATCAGACTTTAAATGCTTGGAAAATGATGTGGGAGCAATTATTGATGATCGCTATATATGCGAGACAGCAATATATACAATCCAATCAATCTAATGCGGACAATTTCCATCAAAGAATGAAGATGATTCATTTGCTAAATCATGAATACAGTTATAGAGCTAGAAGTAATCTTTCATTTGATAAAGATATTCCTGATATATTTGATAAAGTTTTAGCTTTAATTGAAGATGAATGCGGCAGTACTAAGATCATTGAATTTTTATTGGATGAGGAAGTTAGTCAATTTCAAACAAGTAAAAAACGTATTTTGAGTCAAATGGAACAAGCGAAAATTGCGTTTTCTCCAAATAGACCTGACTACAAGCGGAGTTACTCTTATTATTCTTTATATGAAATTTTGCATGATCCTATTTTTTATATATCGAAAATAATGTCTATACCTGTTCCAGATAAACAAGTAATACATGCAACAGTTGTAAATACAACTTATGATTATCTTACCCAGAATAGACGTTTTTTGCTTTCTAGAAATGAAAATCCTATAGAGAAATTGTCTAAATCAACTGAAGATAAAGAACAGATTATTTTAGAAAATTTATCCTTTCTTGAAGGTAAAGAAGATATTAAAAAATTAATAAAAGGACAAATTGCTGATTTTATCGGTAAAGACGTTTCTAAGGTTTTTAACCTTTTATCAGATCCTTTCTATAATGAAGAAAACCCACAAAACAAGCTTTTTACCTCTGTTTTTACAATCAGACCTGAAGCAGATGCATTCAATATCTCTCTAGATGGTAAGGCATTAATAAATTTAATGAATTTAAATCAATTAGATGAATTAGCTTCTGTTATGAAGTCTGAAATTAAAAAAGCCGTTCTCAATAAAAATCAGAGAACTAGAAACTTTGGTATAGAAACTAAAGTAGACCAAGCTTCTGCTTTAGAAAAAATTAGCGAGTGGTATATTAAAACGCAGACGGGTTTATTCAACAGGGTAGATCAAGTACCCAAACTTATTGCTTCAATCTTAGAATTTGATATCCGTTACTTTAAAGGAATGTTTGACCCAGAATTTGGTTTTGATAGATCACTGCTAACTAAAAACCATAAAAATTCTTATAGCCCCTTACAAGCCAAAGAAATTTACTTGTTTGTATCAGCTTATATCCGTAATTATCTGTATTACGATGATCAGAGACCTGAACGAAATAGTCCAAATGGGTTGTTGATAGACCATTTAGTAAAGAGAGATTTTTCAGAAACCTCATTTCATAGGAATCGAATGATGGAAGTATGGGGAAAGTTTGAAGATGAAAAACAGCACCGAAAAATGCTAGATCGCTTCAAGCGAATGCCAGCGTATTTAGATCCACAACATAAAGACTATACGGAAATAAGCTATCTGATAGATAAGCAAAAAGAGTTAGGAAATGACGAGAATGCACCTCCATACCCATTAAACTCGTTTTTCCCATTGCCATTGTGGGCAAGCAGGTTTTCTAAAAATAATATAGTTGAGGAAGTACCTGATAAATTAAGTTAATTTTTCCTACAATTAACATAATGCAGATTATACAAAGCCCAGATGTAAGCCCAAAATAGAAATGTCCGGTTTCTCCAAAGTAAAAATGTCCGCTTTTAGAATATGCACTTTTGCGATTATTGAAGCGGACGGTTTGATATGTTGGTGTCTATGTCGGATAAAGAACTTAAACGATTGTCGGTCTTGCAGGAAATCTGCGATCAACGCATAACTCAATCCCAGGCTGCTCAGCTACTTCATATTTCAGAACGTCAGATCAGACGCTTACTGCAGAAATACAAAGCTCAAGGCCCAGCTGCATTAGCCCATGCTGGTCGTGGCCAAACCAGCAACTGCAAACTTCCTGAAGAACTCAGACTCAAGTGCCTCAATATTGTTTCGGATCAACTGCATGGTTTCGGACCCACTTTAGCGCATGAAAAGCTCACTACCGTTCATGGATTCGATCTTTCAGTGGAAACCCTGCGTTGCTGGATGATTGCAGCCGATTTATGGATTCCTCGCTCCAAGCGCCTGAAACGCCCATATCAGCCTCGATATAACCGAGATTGTTATGGTGAACTGGTACAAATCGATGGCTCACACCATGACTGGTTTGAAGGAAGAGCCGCTAAATGCTGTCTGCTAGTCTTTATCGATGATGCCACAGGCAAATTGCAGCATTTACGCTTCTGTGAATCAGAATCAGCCTTTGACTATATGATTTCGACACGCTTGTATGTTGAACAGCACGGTAAGCCCTTAGCGTTTTACAGCGATAAACATTCAGTCTTTAGGGTGAATCAAAGTAGCAAGAAAGACAGCAAGATTACCCAGTTTGGACGCGTACTCAGTACCCTCAATATCGCTATCATCTTCGCTAACTCCCCTCAGGCCAAAGGACGGGTGGAACGGGCCAACAGAACCCTTCAGGACCGTCTGATTAAGGAGATGCGCCTGGAAGGTATCAGTTCGATTGTAGATGCGAATAAGTGGTTACCCTGCTTTATTGAGCAGTTCAATCTCAAGTTTGCAAAGATGGCCTTTAATCCTAAGAACTTACACCGCTCTGCCACCGAAACAGCTGAGCAATTAGATGATATTTTTACCTGGCGAGAGCCACGTAGAGTCACCAATAGCCTGACCATTACTTATGATAAATGTGTATATCTCCTGGAGAGTACAGAAGAAAACCAGAGGCTGATTGGTAAATATCTTGAGTTCCTGGAATACCCGGATGGTACTGTAGCCATCATGCATGAAGGCCGGAAGATCAATTACAGCATCTTCGATAAATTAAGTCAGCTCAACCAGCGAGAGATTGTTGAGAATAAACGGTTGGGTGCTGTTCTGAATCATATCCAACAACAGCATGAAGAACTGGAACAACAAAACAAACGCAATCGTTCTCAAAAGATGCCAAGCAGGCGTGCACAGAAAACAGCAATTCAACAACGAAATCTGAATCCTGTGCTTGACTTGGAAATGTCAGTATAGGACATTTCTATTTGGTTATTAGGTAGGACATTTCTACTTGGGAATAACATCTTTTATTGTATAAAAAATCAAATACTTAATTTAATAATTAAAAGCCCATTAATTCGTGAGTGGGCTTTTTTATGGATTTTTCACATTCCACGCCTATTCTTCAATCAATGTTCCACAATTTTAATGAGTTATACTTAAAATTACGCTCAATAGATTCTAAAAAAACCCGAATCGCGGATAAGAAATTGACTTGAAAAATAAGAGGACTAGAGCCATCAGTTGAGTTACCACACCAAACCT
>NZ_JAFCTF010000021.1:0-27203 GCF_049895885.1 Acinetobacter sp. TSRC1-2 | reverse complement strand
ATGAAATGGATTCATCAACTGTATCTCTGACAAACAAGATATTTAGCTTAGCATGTCAGGCTATTTGCAACAGTGCCAAATTTAATTGCTGGAATCTATAACTTGGAGCTGAGTAAAAAATGATTTATGAAAGAAGTCTAATATGGGAGATGTTTAGCTGACAGAAAAAGTAAAGGTTTATGTAGCTTAGCATCATTTAAACAATTCAATTTGAGTTAAAATAGCCCTCTTGCACACGATCTAGAAAACATAACCTGAATTCATCTCTTTCTAAAAGAATTTAATTAAAACAAACTCTATTTCGGCCATTATTTTTAGCATTGTATAAACGTTTATCTGCTATTTCTAGAGCACTCATTAATTGAGAGTCTGCATCTATTCTGGCTGCCCCAAAACTTGCAGTAATTCGAATACGATTAATAAAAAGGTGATCTTGAATTTTTTTGCGTAAGCGTTCAACCAAAGCGAATGAAGATTCTTCATCTGCACTTTTCAGTAATATAATAAATTCTTCTCCGCCAAATCTGCCGGCAATATCACCTTGCCGAATGTTAGATTTTAATAGATCCGCAATTTCACATAAGATTTTATCCCCGACCACATGCCCCCATGTATCATTTATATCTTTAAAATTATCAATATCAGACATCACCAGATAAACTTGACCATGCTGCAATTCATTAAACAAGTCTTTGGTTTTTTCTAAAAAACCATTACGGTTATACAGCTTAGTTAAAGAATCTCTCAATCTTTCTTCGTTAATGATATCAAACCTTTCTTTTACCGCTACAGCCGAAACTACAATTGCAAACCACAGGCTGAGGAGGAGATTTACAGAAACCATCATCATCCACCATTCGGTTGTGACTAAATTTACATATTGCACATTTTGAAGGTATACGATGACAATGAAAATTCTAATAACATTATAAGTAAATAAGAGAACGTAACTAAAACATAAAAGCTTTTCTAAGGCGTAGGTTTTTTTAAATAAATCATATGCTTTTGGAAGTGCTAAAACTTCTAAGCATAAAATCACAATATTAATGATTATTATTCTTAGCCATAAATTCTCATCAAAATGGGTAAAATATAAAAGCAAAGCCATACCTACTACAATCAAAGTAGTTGCTACAAATATATTTGATTTTGAATTGGCTTTTAAAAGCATTCCATGCACAACTGCCCAAGCTCCACCTAAATAAAAAAGAGCAAACCATGGAGCAGTCAACCTCAGCTGTGCATTTGTCATCAGTGTCTGTGCACCTAATGCTACTGATGGCAAAATACAACCCAACCCCATCCACAATAAATATTTGGGCGCTTTAAACCATACATGAGCAGCAATAAAAACAGCACCAATAAGAATTAAGCAAATTGGGTAAACTAACAAAAAATACTGGATATCTGGCAAATTCACGTACTGAATGACATCTAGGGCTGTGTTATTTTTATTCTAAATTGTTTAGCTACCCTTATTCAATAAATATTTATTTTTTAATAAAAAAATCTTTCATAAATCATTTTTTACTCGATTTCATCTTGTGAATTCCAGCAATTAAATTGAATCTTAAACCGAGTCTTTTAGCTCTATTTCGATAAAAAACCAGTTGTCAGAGCAACTGGTTTTTAAACTTAAATTTGAGCTTCTTAAAAAAGCTTGTCTCCGACAAACTCAGTACGGTTCACCTAAACTGATTGCTATCCCTGAATAAGTGGTACATGAAAAAATTAAAAAAGCCCTGATTGTAGAAAAGAGGCTTTAATTATTGAATTATACCTTTGAAAAATAAAGAAAAAATATAAGAATTTCGCATAACGTGTATTATGTTGATTTTAGAAAATCTTAATCTTTAGCTAACATAATCTTCAGTTGATATCACTTGAGCATATGCAAATTCAAAAGCGGCCATTAATGTTGCATGGACATGACCAGCAGGTACTTTAACGCCATTAAATTCCAAGTCTAGTGTTGCACAAGCATCCTGAATAACTTTTACCTTATAACCAAAATCAGAAGCAGCACGAACAGCCGCATCGACACACATATGGCTCATAGCACCAATCACGACTAACTCAGTCACTTGATTGCTATCTAAAATTTCTTTGAGATTTGTGTTTAAGAACGCATTAATGTGATTTTTAATGATCACAGATTCATCTTCTTGCGGCTTAACTGTGTCCTGAAATTCAATACCATTTGAGCTAGGTTCAAATATAGGAGATTCAGCATCAGCAATATGTTGGACATGAATCACTTGAGTACCCTGTTGACGGGCCTTCGCAATTACTTTCACTGCATTAGCAGCAGCTTGTTCAATATTTACCAATGGTAATTTACCTGTAGGTAGATATTCATTTTGTAAGTCGATAACTAATAAAGCTGATTTTGACATATCTATTCCTTTACTTAACTAATATTTGTTTTGTTCTGCTTAGGATTTTAAAGAAGTGGAATGCTTCCACTTCTTTAAGTTACTTTAGAAAGAGAGCGTTTCACCATCGATAGGAATTAAAACCTTATCTTGAATCCCTTTTTCTTCTACATATTCTGCAAGCTGAGCACGTGTTACCGACATGTGGTTAATGGCATCCATGTGAACAGCAATAACTTTGGCATTTGGTGCTTTCTGAGTTGCGCGATAAGTATCTTCTTTACCCATAATAATGGATTCTTTAAAGCCATTAACCAAGGCGTTACCTGTATTCAATACAATCACATCAGGTTTAAATGTTTGAATCGCTTGATCAACTTCAGAACGCCAGATGGTATCTCCTGCTACATAAACAGTTTCATGGCCAGCAGCTTCAAATACCACACCCATTGCTTCGCCTAATCCAGCTTTAAGCTTAGGAATACGGTACATGGCATCAGTACCGTGTTGGCCACCAGTTTTAGTGAGCTTAATCCCTTCAAAGGTCACTTGCGTCAATACACGAACATCTTTGAAGCCTTGTGACTGAATGACTTTCTGGTCTTCTTTATTCTGTACAAACACAGGCATGTTTTTCGGAATAGTCGCTTGTGCTGCATCATCCCAATGATCTAAATGGGTATGGGTCACGATTACCGCATCTACACCTTCTAAAATCGTTTCGGGCTTGATAGGCAAATCGACTAATGGGTTCCGTAAATAGCTACGATGAGTATCAGGGAAACCTTCATAGAACCCTTTTTTAGCAAACATTGGGTCAATTAAAAAAGTCGTATCAGCATAGGTTACTTTAATCGTTGCATTGCGAATTTCTTGTATATGCGTAACTTTAGAAGTATCTCGCTGAACCACCTTATCATTCGCATATAAATGGACTGAAGCCATTGCCAGAGAGAGTGCAATAACAGAGCTACTTAAAATTTTATTCATGTTCCAGATCCAATCATTTAGTCATACTCGAATCATGATAGGAAAAATCAAATAATAAAATTGTCCTTAAGGACAATCATCGAAACTATTGGGACAACATGCTATATTTGTTATTTTAGAGAGGTAGATCGAATGGCTATACCAGTGATTGGATTATTCGTTTATCCCAATATAAATTCATTTCACTTCTCTATCCCCCATATCATTTTCAATATCAAGATTGAAGATAAACGCTTATTTGATCTGAAAATTTTTTCTATAGATGGCCAACCCGTAAAAACAGAACAGTCTATGATGATTATCCCTGATGGTGGGATTGAACTCATTAAAGAGTCGGATCTTATTATTATTCCTGGATGGGATGATTTTAATCATGAGCCTGAACAAGTACTTATCGATGCCCTAAATTGTGCATATCAGACTGGAATTAGAATTGTAGGGTTATGCTATGGAACTTATGCATTGGCATATGCTGGTTTACTTGATCATAAAAAAGCAGCTACGCACTGGATGGCTGAACAAGATTTTAGTGAGCGATTTCCACAGGTCCAGCTTGATAATGACGCCCTATATGTAGAAGACCAAAGGATCGTAACCTCTGCAGGAACAGGCGCAGCGTTAGACTGCTGCTTGTACTTGGTACGTGAAATCTATAATGCACAAATTGCGAATAAAGTCTCTAGAGTAATGGTAATTCCACCTCACCGTGAAGGTGGGCAAGCTCAGTTTATTGAACAGCCAGTAGCAGAATCGAGCCAAGATGCACAAATTAACCTATTACTTGATTTTTTAAGAAAGAATTTAGCTTTACAACATAATATTGAAAGCCTAGCTGAACGAACACATATGACACGTAGGACGTTCACACGGCATTTTAAGAAAGCGACAGGTATGACCTTAGTCGATTGGCTGAATACTGAAAGAATCAGATTAAGTTGTGAGCTTTTAGAAACGACAAACTTGTCTATCGAAAAGATAACCGAGCTTTCAGGTTTTAATAATACCGTGTCATTTAGAAAAAATTTTCGTGAAAAATATGGCACCAGCCCTCAGGCATGGAGAAAAGCTTTTGGGATCATTAATGAGAATAATCCGCCCCATTTAACATAATGGTGCTTATACGAAACGCGTTTGTTAGAACCCATTCAAAATATCATTTTTTTCATATAGTTAATTTTTTGATTGACCTACAAAGCAGCAAAAAACCGGCTTGGAAACAAGTCACTTTTTTTATGAACAGGTTTGATATATTCCGATAATAAAATTGATTGCTTTCTAATCAAATTGAAACTTTATTCTGATTTATCAATCCATCCCATGGCTAAAATACCCCCAATTTCTGCGGATAAAAAGGGTGCGATTTTTAGCCCGATGTAAGCATATACTTACATCAATTTAGGGATTTTCCGGATAGGAGACTCAATTGTTTTTCCATATGATTAAGACATAGGAACAAGATTTTTCAGAACAAAAAAAAATAATGATAAGTTCTTATTAAATGGAAGTTGGGTATGGCAATAGTTGAACAAGCATGGTCACACATAAAAAAACCCGATAGGATGTCGGGGTTTTTTATTACCAAACTTTTGTAAGTTCCAAATAGAAATCTCCGTTCTTGGAAGCGGACGGTTTATCAGCTAGTTACCAAATTCATGCTCTTTGCTTAATTTTGCTTGGGCTTTCTCAATAGCAAGATCTAAAAACTTTACGCCCTATCGACCTTACTAAACTACTGCCAATGCTTCTTTAAACTAATTATTAAACTAGGTTTTGTAGACTAATGGAGAACGTTGCCCATTCAATTCTTATTAAAACTAAGTTAGAAATCAGTCTAGAATGTATTTAAACCAAGGAGGGGAGCATTCTAAATGAAAAGTAATTTTGATGATCGAGATATTTATAATATCTTTAACCTGATTGGTCAGCACACTGAACTTAATCTTATTTTAAATTCAATCACTGGTTGGCTTGAATCACGTATCCCAGGTGCACTTATTACAATTATGATGTACTCCAAACAGGATCAGACTTTAAAGCTTATCAGTGGCAATCAGCATTTTTCTAAGCAATATTGCAAAGCTATTGATAATTTAAAAATTGGTCTACATCAAGGTTCATGTGGTACAGCTGCATTTATTCAAAAACTAGTGATTAGTTCTAATTTAATGGAAGATCCTAATTGGGAAGCTTACAGAGGATTAATTCAGGTAGAGAAAATCCATAGCTGTTGGTCTACCCCAATTATAAGTGCGAAAGGGAATTTATATGGTACTTTTGGAACCTACTACCGCACTGAAAAAGAACCTACTGAAAAAAATATTAATCTTTTGCTACAAGCTGCGGCTTTAGTTGCTTTAGCCATTGAACTTGATGATGAACGCCAGCAAAAAATAGCCATAAATGAAAAATACACCTCTTTTTATACTCATCATCCCGATGTCATTTATGAACTGGATCTGAAGGGGTATATTTCAACTACTAATCTTGCTTGTCATGAAGTTACAGGGTTTTCTCCTGAAAAGATTCAAGGCCAACATTATTCTACGTTTGTACCTCCTGAATACCAGGAATACGCCAACACATTATTTAAAGAAGCGTTGCAAGGAAAAGCTCAATATTATGAGCTTCCTCTTTATCATGCTTCAGGAGAAATTTTGTGGTTTGACTTAACTAATTTACCCATTATTCAAAATCAGAAAGTAACTGGTATATTTGCAATAGCGCGTGATATTACTTTACGCCACAGAAATCAAGAAAATTTACAGCTCTTAAAGCTTGGAATAGATGCCAGTCCAAATGGTGTTTTTATTATTGATAAAACGGAAGATATGCGACTAGTTTCTGTTAATCACGCTTTACTTAAACAAACTGGGTATACAGAACAAGAAATTTTTGGGAAAAGCTGTATTATCTTACAAGGCCCCGATACTGATTTAGATCAGATTAGATTACTCAAACAAGCAGTAAAAGAAGAAGAAAAAGTCGAGGTGACTCTAAAAAATTATTGTAAAGATGGTAGCTGGTTTTGGAGTCGCTTAAATCTTGGCCCTATTTTTGATCAAAATGGTGATTGTGCATATTTTTTAGGTATTCAAGAAGATATTACTCAAGAACGCATTAATGAAGAATATATTCGACATCAGCAAAATCATGATCATTTAACAGGTTTACCAAATAAAAAAGCATTTGAGAGTTTTTTAGAGCAGGTTTTTCAAGCTCAGCACAATAGCCCTGATGCTTTAACTTTATTTTATATCGACCTTGATGACTTTAAAAATATGAGTGATTGCTTGGGGCAATTGATAGGAGATCAGATTATTAAAAGTGTCGGTGAGCGTCTACAGAATTGCTTGAAAGAAGGGGATTTTCTCAGCCGTTTTGCCGAAGATGAGTTTGCCTTACTAATAAAACACTCTCATGATCGAAAAAAAATCATTACTTTCGCTAAAAAAATTCTTGAGCTTTT
Source organism: Acinetobacter sp. TSRC1-2 (assembly GCF_049895885.1). NCBI lineage: Bacteria > Pseudomonadati > Pseudomonadota > Gammaproteobacteria > Moraxellales > Moraxellaceae > Acinetobacter > Acinetobacter sp. TSRC1-2. The sequence continues at coordinate 20,372 of NZ_JAFCTF010000021.1, read as the reverse complement.
GTCACAGCCCTTTCAAATAAATCATCATAAAATACATGTGAGTGCCAGTATTGGTATTGTGGCAGACAACATTTCAATACAATCCTCTTCCGATCTTTTATCTCAGTCAGTCTTGGCGATGCAAGAAGCTAAAAGACAAGGCCGTAATACTTGGCAATGGTTTGAGAAATCCAGGATTAAAATAGAGCCGAAAATAGACTACGCTGATCTACGTTTAGAACTGATGGAAGCTATAAAAGGTAAGCATTTTAGCCTATTTTATCAACCCTTGATTTATCCTATAACAGGGGAAGTCAAAGGAGTAGAAGCACTCATTCGTTGGTATCATCCACAGCGTGGCTTGATTTTCCCTGATATTTTTATTCCTTTAGCCGAGAAAACAGGACAGATTGTAGATATCGGGCAATGGGTATTAGAAAAAGCCTGTTTAGATATAGCAGCATGGAACGAGCAACATAATCGTCATTTAACGGTATCAGTAAATATTTCACCCTTACAATTCCGAAGAAGTGGCTTTCTACAGGTCATTAAACAAGTACTACAAGTAAGTCAAATTCCTCCAGAATTATTGAAAATTGAAATTACTGAAGGTGTGATCATCACTGGGGCTGACAAAACAATAGAAATTTTGAAATCGGTACGTGCTTTAGGAGTACAAGTAGCAATTGATGACTTTGGCACCGGTTATTCAAGTTTAAGCTATCTACGTCGTTTACCAATCAATCAAATCAAGTTGGATCGTAGCTTTATTCAAGACCTTACACTAAATAATCACGATGCTGCTATTGTTCAGTCAATTATCAATTTGGCCCATAAACTCAATTTAGAAGTGGTAGCTGAAGGTGTCGAGACCTTAAGTCAGATAAGTATGCTTTCCCAGCAAGGCTGTGATCTGCTTCAAGGCTATTTTTATGCAAGACCTGCACCCCTTGGGGATTTAAAATCTTTCTATTTAGCAATAGATAAACAATGTAATCTTGCAATAGATAAATAGCGTAACCATATAAGCCCATTTTTATTAAGAAAAAATTATGACACTAATTCTTATAGTTGATGATTCACCGACAGAAATGTCATATTTAAAACAAGTTTTAATCACGCATGGCTTCGAGGTTATTGAAGCAGTGAATGGTGTTGAGGCTATTGCAATGGCACAAGCAGAGTTACCGAATCTTATTTTAATGGATATAGTGATGCCTGAAATAAATGGTTTTCAAGCCACGCGTCAAATTACACGTAATGAAACCACAAAGCACATCCCTATTGTAATTATCAGTACAAAAGATCAAGCGACTGACCGAGTTTGGGGGAAACGTCAAGGTGCATGTGATTATTTGACTAAACCTGTAGACGAAAAAATCTAATTGATGTAATTAATAGTCATATTAAGACAGGATAAGTAAAATCATCAAAATAGACTTGGACTCTCATAGCAGTACTGTTACAAATAGAGATTTGAGTCGATAATATTCTCTTTAAAAAGTACTCTCATATATCAGCTTTTTGCATTACTACCCCCTAAAATCTATACCAGCTCGGAAATGAGCTCTGCCAACACTGCATCTGCTTGTCAAGTACTTTTCACAGAAGAAATTTCCTTTTTAATTTTAGTGAGAGATTTCCCAGTTTCTTTAAAAGAAAAAACGGTTTTATTTCCTGTGAGGATTAGAGGGGTAAGATTAGAGACTTCGCCTATTTTTAAAAATAGCTCTGCCACTCTGACTTGATCGGCATAAATAGATCGTAACTTTTGGGTAATTTCTAAAGCAGTCCGTTTATTCATAAATATATCCATTAATTTTATTAGATTTTTTTGAACACTTTAATTCTTATAAATTTAATCTTAGCAGAACTAGTATTAATGAGTAAAATTTATGCAGTAGTGCACTTAAAAAACTGCTTATTGCTAATGGAGCAAGGCTTTCAGCTTTAAAAAGGATAGAATCCATAAACTCAGAGATATCACAAAAATATTGAAGTTCTATTCTGTTCACTTCACAAAATGAGTGTCAAAGCATATGAAAAGAGATGAGTTTTTAGGGCAAGATCCTGAACGGAAGATTATTTTTGCTTTTCTTTTTGGTAGAAATCAAAAAGCAATTTCCCTTTTTATTAAATACTCAGATGAAAGGACCTTGAAAATTGCAAAGCAGACAATCTCTTTACACATTATATTTTGGCATTCAGGGGTAAGCGTTGCTGATTTAAAAGAAGTGTTTGAAAATGATCCTGGCTTAGTGAATTCAGACATGGAATTTTGGACAGAGATTGTTAAGTAAACCGTGTAAAAAATAAATTATTTTTCAAAATTCCACGCTTGGGTTTTATAAATTACTGATGCTGATCACTATGTCTGATAAAGAAATTCAACGTTTTGCTGTTCTGCAAGACGTTCGAGATCATCGTATTACCCAGTCCTAGGCTGCTCAGCTACTTCATATTTCAGAACGTCAGCTCAGACGCTTACTGCAGAAATACACAGCTCAAGGTCAGCTGCACGTGGCCAAATCAGCAATTCCAAGTTTCCTGAAGAGCTCAGACTCAATTGCCTCAATATTGTTTCTGATCAATTGCATGGTTTCGGATCCGCTTTAGCGAATAAAAAGCTCACCACCGTGCATGGTTTCGACTTTTCAGTGGAAACCCTACGTTGATGGATAATGGCGGCTGACTTATGGACTCCCTCGCTCCAAGCGCCTGAAACCAGCATATCAGCCACGTTATAATCGTGAATGCCTCGTTGAGCTGATTTAGATTGATGGTTGATTATCGTGACTGGTTTGAAGGTCAAACCGCCAAATGCTGCTAGTAAATTTCTAAGATATTGGGAACTACCCTACTCTGACCCTTGTCAAATTGATCTTAACAAGAGACAGAGGGAACACAGTTTTGATATAAAATTTTAGTTTTGTAACGACAAGATAAATTTTTCAATCATCTGCCTTTCTGATTCAGGTAATGCTTGAATAGATTTTGTAATTGGATCGCTCCCTGAATGAGTATGTTGATCGATACATCCCAATAAATAATCAGCAGATATATTTAATACAACCACTAACTTATAAAAATTTTCTAACGACGGTTTACGAGAACCAGCCTCAAAATGTGTAATTGATGTAGATGGCATGCCTGATTTTTCCGCCAATTCTTGCTGTGTCATTTTTCTCATTTTTCTGATTTCTTTTAGTCTTAGACAGAACAAATCAGCATCCATTTCAAGCACCATAATAAAACACCATAGATCGACAATAAAAACTTGACTAAATAGACAAGTTTGCATATAAATATTGATAGTATTTTATTGTCTATTTCGACAAAAAACATCTTTTAAAAATTAAGGAGAGAAATTAGATGATCAATATTGTATGTGCATGAGTGACCTATCTAGACAATAGGACACTCATGCTTTCATTCCAAACCCAGGAAATGAAAGATTGTAAAATTTCGACGTTTTACCTTTGCATTCTTTCATAACAAATAATTTAAGTAAATTTTTCTTTTAAGAAAAATCTATTCACTTAAAGGCTCGATTATGAATAGTTCCTCTCATGTAGTTCTTAAATCAATTAGATCTGAAATCCGCAATCTTAATGTACGGACCATTTCAAAAATAGTTGCTTCTAAAATTATCGACACTACGGCCCTACAATTACTATTTGAACCAGGCTTTTGCAAACAGCTTAAAGTTGCACGCCATCTCACGACATATGAAGCTGTTGCATATTTTGTTGATAATCAATTTTTTGAAGAATATGGATTTCAGCAAGTATCTTTAATTAGTTTACAGAATATATATGATCAACTTTTAACCAACTTCTATGGGCATCTGACGAACACGCCTTATTATCCTATGTGATGGATAGGCCTTAACCTGAATTAATTTCTCACATCAAAATCAGTTTGGAATTAATTCATGGTTATAAATTTTGTTCTATAGCAATACAAGTGGATAAAAAATGAAAAACTTAGCAAAAAACCATCATTTTAATTATTTCTATTGCTTTTATTACAAGCCAATTATTAGGCGCATCTTACTTGTGTAAATTTACTATCTATTCCTATTTGAACTATACTCACCCTTATTATTCCTAATAAATCACTTTTTTAGTTATTGCATGTGATTGCAAAAGGTTTCAAAAATTTGCATTTAGTTTTCCCTTCTAATTATTATTTATATATCATTATATGAGGACAAAACATGACTTCAAAGCCTATTAAAATTGATAAGGATATTATCGATCAAGCTAAAATCTATGGAAAAGCAGATAGTCGAAGCGCAACAAAACAAGTTGAATATTGGGCAAGAATTGGAAAAATTGCACAAGATAACCCTGACTTAACTTATGAAGAGATAACCGAAATTTTACTCGGCATGGCACAAGTAAAATTAAGTATAACTACACCTTATAAATTTGGATAGTCTAATGAAAATTAGTAAAACTCCATTATTTAAATGCTCAGTAAAAAACTCACAAATCAAGATAAAAAAGTCTAGAGGAAGGGATTCAGAAAATATCAATATTGAATTTGCCCCCCTCAACAAAAAGTGAATGCTTTAATTAAGAGTAGTCCAGTTGGTGATTGGCCAGCTAAAACTGCTAGGTCTGGATCAAAATCTCCAAGGAAAGAATTAAGCTTAGAGTCTAGAAATCCTGATATTTTAAATAAGGAGGAAAGAGCTGATAATTTTTACAAAAATCAATCTGCGACAGTAATTAGCAAGCGTAACGAATCCACGGTAGATGAGAGTTATGAGTATGAACTTGGTTCTTAAAAAGATAGCCTAAGTATAATTCTTAGGCTATTTTGTAAGATAATTCAAAATAAATTTAAAAATTCAGTAACAAAGTAACATTTTTCAACAATAGAAATTGCGCCAATACCCAGTAGCTCAGCGACATTTATTAACAGATTTTTTAGATCATGCATTAATTAGCTACGAATTACAGACAATTGGGATGTAAAATGACCCAGGGTTTTAATTTGAGTAAAGGCTAAAATCTCGATAGATCGGCCAGATAAGTATTTTCCGTAGCCTCCCCCAACGTAACCTGCCCCTCTCATCTTTTTAATGTTTATAAGATCACTCCATCCCTGGCCTCTGGACAGGTTAGTATTACTTTGCCGGTAATTTAATTTTTTTATTACTTTGGTATAAAAGCCATAACCCACTTTAATTAGTTCATCTTCTTAAACTAATTTTCTCGGAACTCTTCCAATTTGGTCATAATTCGCAATGTCATTAAAATCATCTCGCATAAAAACATAACATTTTGAGCGTTTGATGCGCATTTGCTTTTTCGCTTTAATTGTCATCGCATCTCCCTTATACATTAGCTTTCAGAAACCCTTAAACTAGCAAAAATACGACATTATAATAACTGAGAATATAGATAAATCATTCAGTAGACAGCTTTATCTGATTTGATAGTTATGGGTTGGGTTACATAACATTAAACAGCTGTATTCAGCGGTTTATCACTCCAGAAGTGATTACCCAGCATCCGAATTACACAATAATCATAAGTTATTTAACTTACGTAAATTACCTGTCAGGAATTTGTCCACTTATGGCCGTCCAGACACATACGCATTTTTGTCATATCCGAGCTATTGCAGAGTTGCATAACGTTAAACAGCTGTATTCAGCGGTTTATCACTCCAGAAGTGATTACCCAGCATCCGAATTACACAATAATCATAAGTTATTTAACTTACGTAAATTACCTGTCAGGAATTTGTCCACTTATGGCCGTCCAGACACATACGCATTTTTGTCATATCCGAGCTATTGCAGAGTTGCATAACGTTAAACAGCTGTATTCAGCGGTTTATCACTCCAGAAGTGATTACCCAGCATCCGAATTACACAATAATCATAAGTTATTTAACTTACGTAAATTACCTGTCAGGAATTTGTCCACTTATGGCCGTCCAGACACATACGCATTTTTGTCATATCCGAGCTATTGCAGACAATGTAAGGTGAAGAAGAGGGGTCAAGATTTAAAAATTGGGGATGTGACGGTTACATCTGACTACATGAACCCGAATTAGGCAGACTGTTGAAGACAAACGACAGCTCATTTACTATTCTTATGATTCTAATTACAGCCTTTATAGTTATCGTCGTATCACCTTAGATCTGAATAAACGAGGGGGAAACTGCGTAAAAAATAGTGTAAAACCACTAAAAAAACGTATTGCCCCGGTCCAAGGATATAAGAAGCACAGAAGGTATTTTAGTATTCATCCTCAGTCGGTTACGCCAATTCATGTAAATCAAGAGTTTGTTGTGAACACCCCTAGATACTTCCGGGGTGAATGATTTAACTTACATTCGTATTTTGCAAAGCTGGTTATATTTGGCTGTAGTTCTTGATCTATATTTGAGAAAAGTCATCGGTTGGTCATAAAACCTACGTTTACCAAGGATATTATTTCGGATGCACTTTTTATGGCGGGATGGAGACGTAGGCCCAATGAACATGGATCATACATTCGGACCAAGGCTCGATACACCAGGGGAGACTAGCAGAAATTCTGTCAGAAACATGACTTGGTGCCGAGTATGAGCCGTAGAAGCAACTGTTGGGACAATGTTGTTTCTAAATCTTTTTTTTAGCAGCTTAAAGAAGGAAAAAATTAAAAATAGGATCTATAAAACACAAGAAATGCCCCGTGCAAATGTGTTTGATTACATCAAGATGTTTTACAATCGAATCAACAGCTATTCATCTATGGTATATGTCCTTCCAAAATGAGGCTATCTCATCTCTAGAGTACTGGAAGTAAACCAGTAACTATTTTTGATTCCTATATTTTGGTTTATAACCAACATTTAATAGATGAGAAAAATATTTTTTAACATTCTCTTGATCGGTTAATTCGGCTTCGATTCTGTCCTGAAAATCTTCTTGTGTTTCGCCTATTTTTCCAAAATCACGTCCAAAATCTGAATTATTATCAATATCGCAAAGTTTTTGTGCAAAATATGAAATCTGTTTTGCTGTTAATTTATATAAATTTTCAGGAACTTTATCCCCGAGCCTTAGAACCGTATCTTTTTCAAAAAAAGAAAACTCTATATCAGTAATAGTCCTACCTTCTTTTTTCTGGGTATAAGTAACTTCAATATCAGTAAATTTATTGATTTGTTCTATAGCCACCTTTAGAACGCGCTTTTTAAAATCTCCCATTTGAGAGTATTCATCTTCTAGCAAGCCTAATTTTTCTCTAAGATCTGCAATAGGGACATACAGCTTACCTGTGGATCTCCAACGTATTAAAAGCTCGTACAATCGAATTGAGTACACACTAGTAAGTTGCGAAATTTGCTTAAGTTCATATCTAGTAAATTTTTCTTCAAGCTTAATGAAAAGAGGGAGGATATCAGGAGCAAATATCAACTGTACACAAGCAGCCTCTTTAACATACCCTACTTTAGTTACCCATCGACTTTTATAAACACCTTTTTTCCCTGTAATAGGATCTATCGCTTTATAATTAAGTCTACGTTCAAACAAATTATCACATGCTGCTTGTAATGCTTCGTATGCTGATTGTCGACCAAGTTTGAACTGTTTCATATATTCCGAGGCATGAATCGTTAGCATAGTATCAGCCGTCAATTCTGTCTCAATCTCACGGGCGGCAAGAATTGCTATTAAAATTAATCTTTGTTCTGAAAGATTTAGTGCATATGAAGCTTCAATTAAATTATTATCTTTATAAATTACATTACCCATATGTCAGTACTAAAATTTTTGATTAACAATACATGGACAATACTACTTAACGTCCATAAATGGAAGTGTTTTTTTTATGGAAGGAATCTGTCCACTTATGGAAGGAATCTGTCCACTCATATAAAGGAATTTGTCCATTTATATAAAGGAATTTGTCCATTTATTGGTAGGAATTTGTCCATTTATTGGTAGGAATTTGTCCATTTTAATTCTTTGTATCCCAATTATATCAATAGTTACAGAGGATATATAAAATATAAATTTAAAAATAATATATAAAATAATAAAAAAGAATTACTTGTGGATAACTTTTTAATTAAATGTTTGTCTCAATAGTTGATTTTTATATGAAATCAATTTAAATTACTTAAATTATTAAACTTACGTAACTTACATAAAATATGATTATATTAGTTGGTGGTGAAAAAGGTGGGGCTGGAAAAAGCTGCTTATCTCAAAATATAGCAGTATACCTTCAAACAAAAAACAGAGATGTTCTTTTATTAGATGCGGATCCTCAAGGAACAACAACTGATTGGATAAAAGAACGTGATGAGAACGATGATTTAAAAGATATTCCTTCAGTTCAAGCTTCAGGTAACATCCGTTCAGTTCTTAAAGATCTGCAAGGTAGATATCAAGACATTGTAATTGATGCTGGTGGGCAAGATTCTGAAGCTTTACGTTCTGCAATGACAATTGCTACTCATATGTTATTGCCTTTTAGACCAAAGCGTAGGGATTTAAAAACATTAGCACATATGGAACAAGTTTTAAAATTAGCGAAAACAGTCAATCCAGATCTGATTGCGAGAGCAATTATTACACAATGTCCGACGTTACCATCACAGGTTCAAAGAATTTTAGATGCGAAAGATGCATGTAAATCATTTGGTATAAATGCGTTAAATGCAATTACGACTAATAGAAATGTATATGATGATGCTGATGAAAATGGCCTTTCTGTTTTTGAAGTAAATAGTGATCCAAAAGCAAAAGCAGAAATTAAAAATATTGCTAGTGAATTTTTAGGAATTTAATCATGGCTGGATTAAACGGTTTAAAAAAGAAAGTTGAAATATCTCCGGAAGAAAAGTTAGCGGAAGTATTCATATCTGGGGCTGAAAAAAGGGTAAGAGCTTTAGAAACCAAGGAGAAAAAATTTGTTAGATGTACATTTTCTTTGAATGAGGAAGTTAATCAGTTAATTGATGAACTGGTAGTTAAAAGTCAAAATGCACGTGTTAGCAGATCAAGTATTGTAAGAATCGCATTAGAAAATTTGGCTTTAAAAAGCCCAGAGGAAATGAAGGAAATCGTTAATCAACAACTTTCGCAATAACTTGTTTAAGTTACGTAACTTATGCTGGTTGCGTAACTTTTTTTAAACCAATGCTTCCAAAAGTATTTTCGTAGATTAGAGTCTGTTGACATTTTATAATGGCAACCAGATAAAAATACAGGCTTGCAGCTGGGCCTTGGACTTTATATTTCTTCAGTAAGCGTTTGATCTAATGTTCTGAAATATGGAGTAGCTGAGCAGCAGGACGTTGAATTTCTTCATCCAACATAGTGATCAGCATCTATCTTTTATATCCAGCCCACAGGGATACCATCATAAACCAGACATTTTTATTGGTGAGAATATAGACACTTTAAATGGGTTCTAACAATTCGATATACTATTTAAAATGTCCGCTTTTAGAATATGCACTTTTGCGATTCTCTTAGTAGACGGTTTGATATGTTTGTATCTATGTCGCATAAGGAACTTAAACGATTGTCAGTCTTACAGGAAATCTGTGATCAACACGTAACTCAAGCCCAAGCTGCTCCGCTACTGTATATTTCACAATGTAAGATCGGCGTTCATTGCAAAAAATATAAAGCTCAAAGCCCAGCTACATTAGCCCATACCGGTCGTGTCAAACTATCAATTCCAAACTCCGTCTCTGACAAACTCAGTACGGTTCATAATCGTAGTTTAATAAATTTTTAACAATCTAGGCCTTAGATTATATTTAATATTTATTAAATATTGTCTTCTGCCATTTGTAGAGCCTTTTGCATCCAGCTTACAAGATGCGCTTTGCGCAATCGCTTAAATTCTTGCTCAGTCAGACGACTTTTAATTTGATCAATCACTTTGTTATTGACTAGATTTTTACCTAGGTAGTACATGGCTGAAATAGCCAGCCCAGCTCTAGTACCTGAAAATTGAAGTAACTTGGCATCATTCGTGTGCACGAAATATACTCTAATCCCGGAAATTTCCATTTCTCTGGTTGTACCACTTGTATGAAGTACTCGATGCATAGGCACTTGAGTACTTAAACCTAACCGGTTCGCTGCTGCTCCACCATGTAATTGGATGATTTCCCTATTTTTAATGCTAATAACTTGGATAACCTCGTTAACATCTGGCGGAATCTGCTTACCCTTTAAAAATTTGCTTATTTCCGGTTTGTAATAAATTCCGTTTTGTACACGCTGAAGAAGACCTTGCTCAACCATCCGGGATAAGCAGCGTTGAATTGTCTGGCGTGAACTAGTCTCCACTTTAATATCGTTGATGGTAAAAACACGTCCACGTTTAATTTTTCTAATTTGATGTTTTACATTTTTAGTAATCGTCGTATGTACTTGAGCTACATTTTTCATAACATTCTCAAATCTATATATTGAAATAGTACAATAGTTTCAGACAAATAAATATTGATTAACTTATAGTTTTTTAGACAAAAAAATACATATGCTATAAAGAAGATAATTCATGAAATTAAGGATTTGTATTATTGTCAATACTGTTGAGTGCGGTCAGTACCAAGCTATTTGTAAAATTGCATAAAGTTGTAAGATTTAAACCCAAGAGTACCTCTGATAGAGAGTTATTTTTGAAAATTAAAAAAATTCAAAAGCATCGCCATGCGTAGCGACAAAACGGATTCGTGTTTTGCCGCCATGATTCATCTTTGTGCTCGCATGATTAACTCTGGCCAATTCTCAACAGCCCCTACAAGAGTATTGCTGGTGACGATAAGTTGTTTGATCGTAAATGTGATCTTATTTTCCTTCTTAACTTGATGGGTCATCGACTTTAAACCAGTAGGAATATTCCTCAGCTTTTCCATCGACCAGGACATTCATAATTTTGACATCGTAAGTCACGTTGTATTGCATTGAACTAAAATGAAATTGCAGGTTATTGGCAACCAGACCATAGTTGGTATTGTCATACTGGATATTATTAATTGGCTGGATTTGCTGATTATCTCGTCTGACTACCGTCAGCTTCGCCTGGGAAAAGTCTACCTTATTGTTGGCGTAGGCATTCTGTGAATCGACTAAAATTGAGAGGGATAATGGTTCACTTTTTAGAAAGAATTTCTTTGGATAATTATGATACGGATAGGCAATAACGCCTTTCTCTACTAGCGTGATTAATTTTTGTGATTCATACGGATAAACAGTTTTCATAGCAGCTCCCACGATCGTAGGAAAGCTTTTGGCATCGGTATTTGATACTTCACCATAGGATGCTTTTGTCAGAAACGGACTTAAGATATACCGTCGATGTCCAATATTGGGTGAGTTCTTTTCTATCAACCAATTAGCCAGATGTTTATCAGCGCCATACTTTTCTAGATGCTCGTAGGCTTGAATAAAATTCAAGTTAGATGTCGAAGCTCCCTGAAGACCAATATCACTAAAGCAGGTCCAACTCGCATCCGGGTAATGTGAGGTCTTTTCATTTACAGCCAAGAGCATGGATGCTTGCATCATCTGGTCTTCATGGGCATAGTCGTATTCAACTTTAGGAAGTTCATGTAATGCACGAATCTCATTCAGCGTATTGATAAAGAGTTGGCGATCGGCCTCACTCGGACTACCCGCCTGACAGGCATTTAAGTCTTTATTACTTTCTGCATCAGCATTAATGACATCAACAGTCATGCTAGTACTCAATGGCAGAATTTGTTTTGTTCCAGCCTGAGTCAGTTTCAACCTACATTTGCCTAAATCAAGGGCTTTTAATTCGCCACTTTCAAATTTGCAAATATCTGGACGATCACTGCTGAAACTGAGCGTGAGGTCTTGATCCGTCTTGAGTATGAGCTGGTAAGCCTGACCTTTTATAAATCGCTTAATCTGTAAAGGCTGAAGGGTTTGCGAGGTCTTGTTCTTGCATTCACCCTCTTGCAGATATTGGGTTTCTGAACAGGTGACCGGCTTGGGTGTAGTATTCTCATTGTTTGAGTCATCTGCTCCACTGTTATTCGATGAACTAGAATCTCCACCCGAACCACCACCACACCCCAGCGTTATGATACTGATTGCCAGCATCAGGACAGATGGCATCAACTTTTTCGAATTCATCATGATTTTACTGCCTCTTATAATTGTTATTGATAATGATCAGCCGACAGGAGTTGGCGGATTTCACTGGCCATTTTTGGGCTACGCCAAGGAAACAGCACTTTGAGGCAATAATTGGGCTTGAATTGATCACGTGTTCCAATATTAATTTGGTATTCTCTTTTGATTGGACTTCTATGTTCGTGATGATTGACGTGGGTTCCCATCATAGGGTTACTGATCACCGTGGTGGAATAAGACACTTTATCTTCAACCAAGTTGAAGTGACCAACCGAGGTAATATAATTAAATGGATATTTCACTAAGCGTTGATCTGGCTCATCAAACAGGATGATGGTTTTATTCTGACTGTTAATCCAAACACCACGATTTTGATAATTAAAGCTTTCACCTTGACCTTTAAGTTGTTCAGTCATCCCATCAAAGAAGGTATTTCCATACTCATAGAAGTAATACGTGATCACAAACCAGAACAACCAGAAGCCAAAGAACAAGTAGCCAAACCAATTAAAGGAAAAAATTTTGGCAATAATGAGAAAAATGACCATCGGCAATACTACACATTTTAAAAATACTTTGGATTTTTTGGGACGGTTTTCGATGGGAATGATTTTAGGTTGAGTCAATTCAGGCATGGTTGTTCCCCCACATGTTCAATGCAATTCACAATCACCAGGGGAGATAAAAAATGTATTTTTTATCGGCGTAATTTAGCCATCCACCTTAGGGATTGTTCGCGTAATAAATGTTTTTTTAATACAGCTTAGAAATTAAAATGAGTGCTGTATTCTCTGTTGAATGGCACAACAAAGCTGAACAGGTGGTGAAGCGTAAATAAAAAAAGATAGGTACAGCATGAAAAGCTCCTTGAATCTTAAGAAACTCTACCAATTACTGCTAAATAATGGTGGCAGAGCAAAAGAGGGTTAGCAGACTGGGATCCAAGGAACCAGCACGTCCGAAGACGTCCCCCTCCTGCCCTACCATAGAAAAAAAGGGGGACGAGAAGGTTCACAAAAAATAGACGGGCTATTTTCTGTGCTGGATCAACGGTCTGCTAAAACCGACTGGCAATGTAGGCCAGCGAGTTCATATTAGTTTTATCTAAGAATTTAGTCAATTTCACCATACGATAAAATTCACATTATTCTTTGGGGGCGAATTGAGTTAAGTCTTTGATTTTTCCCATAAGCTCAAATTAAACTCTATTGATCAATCTTTGACTTAATAATTGATCTACTTAAGAGCCGCATTTCTTTTAAAAGTAGATCCTCTCAATTAAGTGCAGAAGATCAACTTTCATTGTTTTTAAGCTATTGGTAGAAATATGTAACGCTCTTTCATGTTGCAAAAAACTACGTTATTTCTGAGCTAAACGCCTCAAAAATGGGTGGTCATTTTATTCAGTATTTTATATGAAATAAATATATTCTAATTAAACAAAGTAATAGTATAAAAACTATAGTTAATTTAATAATAATTACTGATTAATCAGAATAATATTTGTTAATCATGGACTTTAAAAATTAAGATTAGTATTCAAAATTATTTTCTTTTGACGCTTCAAAAATATAAGTACTCTGATTTTGATATTCATTTTTTTTGGATAACTCAAGATGATACTCATTTTTGTAAATTTCATATAAATTAGCTTCTCGAATTTTCTTGATTGAGGTTTTAAATTTATGAACTTTATCTTGGATTTTTTGATCTTGACTATGAAAATAATGACGCGGTATTTGGGGAACATCTTGTAAATTTGTACCATATTTTTGATTATAATCTTCATTTGATAAACAGGAGACTTTATTTTCAACCTCGATCTTAATTCCATAAATTTCTACCTCTTTAACTGGTGCATATAATTTCAAAAAATTATTTATTACTTTTTCTGTTATTTTACGATAATGACTAATTTGATAACGTCCAAGTTTTAGTACATCTGCAGTAATTTTTTTTGCGCCACCTTTCCCAGGATTTTTAGGACAATATTTTTTAAAAAATTTTTCCGGTGTACGTTCAATTCCATCAAAAACACTTCGTTCAGAATATAATAAATGCAGATGCGGTTGTTCATAACGCTCATCAAGTGATGCAACATGACTATGAATTGAAAAACTATATGGCATTTTATATTTATCACAAAACTCATGTATTAATTGATTAGATAATTCTAAACGTTTTAGTTTATTGAGATCTTTAGGCAAGGCGATAGTAATGTGGGCAGACGTTCGCCCGCTCATACTCTCGTATTGATCTGCAGCATTCCAAAAAAATTCAGGATTATCTTCCGCCCATTTTGGCATATTAGCTGATGCTGTACATTCTAACTCTTCAACATCTTGTTTATGCGTTGAAAAATGCAAAGTACGAGTAATATAGTGATAAGCAGCTTTTGATGAGTGTCTAAATTTATTTCTACGCGTATTTTTACGCTCACTTTTTACTTTTTTTAGATTATGACGTAAATCAAAATAATACATATATGAACTCTACAATTTTAATAAAGAGCAGAGATCATATAAAATTTTTTAAAAAAATTATTCGTTTCATATAGAAAACTCAAAAATAATTTAAGCTATTTAAAAATACGTATTAGCATAGTCAAACTAATAATTAGATTTTTAAAATTCATTTAAATTATGTATGAAGATTTCATCAAATTCTTAAAACTATCGTGTAACACTGTCTATTTTTCACTCATTCTATCGTGTAACACTGTCTATTTTCGCTCATTCTATCGTGTAACACGGGTAAAGTTATCGTGTAACACTGTCTATTTTCGCTCATTTTATCGTGTAACACGGGTAAAGCTATCGTGTAACACACTCAAATGAAAATTTGATAAATATTTATAACTTTTTTTAAAACAGTAACTTATAAACTAATAGGGCTCCGCAGGACGAGGTGTAGTGTTCATTAAAATTCGCTGATAAGCGAATTTTAATGAACACGGAGACGAGATAAAAATCTTCTTTTTGCATTCGCAAAAGAAGATTTTTATCTCTCATTACTAGCAGTTAAACTAGCAGCAAATTAAAAGTAAACTAAAAGAGAGTAGTAAAAAAAGAGTAGAAATTTTTTCAAAATTCGAACATATCTCAATTTTAAAATTGGACTTATGATATAAATTTTTTATTTTTTGAGGAATTATCACGATGAGTCGCAAAGCATTAACAAGTACAGATCACATTTATGCAATACTCGATTTTGCTAGAATCTATCCCGCTTTTGAAAAATCTCATTTCACTGTTCTTAAATTGATTGATCAAAAAGATTTAAAAGATTTAACTCATAAAGAAATATTATTATTGAAAAAAACATATCAGTACATTCAAAAAAGAATTAAAATTAATGAAGTACTGGTAACAATATATCGAAAAGATCCGAACAAAATTACAACTATAGAAAAAGATATTTTAGATTACAGCTATATAGAAGAAGTTATCCCACCGGTTATCGAACATTATCGAGTAGCTGAGAAAATGTTAGAAAATTATATGTCTAATTTACCACCAGATATGAAAATAAATATTCATCAGAATATATTAGCTGCTGATAATGATTTAGAAAAAAAACAAAAAGTAAAAGATAAAAAAATGAAAGATCATAAAAAATTTTTTATTGGTGCAACATTTCTTTCATTTTTTAACTTATATGGGATTGATGATGACCCACTTGAAACTTTATTTGAAATGGTAAAATTGCATCTAATGCATGATTATTTCGGAAAAGATTTATTATCTGATGCAGAAATTAATGAATTTAACATTTCCGAAATCGGTAGAGAGTTCAATAACAAAAAGAACTCTATTTTAATTAATCCAAATAATCCTTTTCAGATTTATAATGAGTAAATTAACAGAAAAAGTAGTATACGTTATTAGCCGACCGTTTTTATAGGTCGGCTAAGCAGCATACGTTTTTAATAATATTATTAATTTATTTGCATAATGAAAAATTAAATTGATTTATTTATAAATATATATTAAATTTTTTATAAAAATATTGGAAGAAAATAATTAAAATTATATAGCTGTTAAATAGATTAAAATGTAAAATTATTTTTTTGATTTTTAAGGCTATATCATCTTTTTTTAATAATTTAGTAATGTCTTTTTTGAAGATATTTTTATTATAAATAGGGGCTTTATTTAGTCAAGTCTTTTAAAGTATTAAGATAATATACTTTCTATAAAATTGAATTAAATTTTTATATAGATTTAATAGGATAGTAAATGATCAGAGCTCATTTAACCTTGAATGGTTTTTACATGGTTTTATCACAATGTATGATTTTTATAAGCTAAAATAAATATAACAGCTAATTTCAACTGAGTTAATCACCTGCTTTTAAATACCGGTATACCGCCTGACGACTAATCCTAAATAAAAACTGATCAAAGATTTAAGAGGGAACATACACGTTTAACGGTACTCAATAAATTTACAAAATTAGGCAAAAAATTATCGAGTTATAACTAGAATTTTGGTTATTGATGAATGCTCTAACATTTCAAATACTTGTCCAACACAGCCATACAAATAGCATTTTTTTCTTATTAACTTTTCCAATCAAAAATTATGTTGCATTAAGGCATGAACTATTTTTCTAAAATCAAAGCTTATGTGTTGAGTGATGTGGAACTCTTTAATGAATAATAAAATTTATGTATTTATAGAGTACACCCCAAAGTAACGTCATGGTGACCAAAATCCTGAACCTAAAATCAAAGTTTTAGAAGCCCTGGAACATTGATTTAGGTACGTTTAAAGCAAGTCTTAGATTTATACGTGACATAAAAAAGCTTTCCCCTACAAAATCAGTGGTCTATTAAGGACTATGATAGTCTAAGCCAGTTTTTGGAAATCTATTAAGCTCTTTAGTTGAGTTAACCTATGAGCCACTTGCAGACCAATAAAAAAATTTTAAATAGAATCAAAAGATTACGAGGTCAGATGAATGCTGTTCATGATTCACTCATTATCTTGCATAGCAACACTACAACAAGTAGCAGCTATAAAAGGGGCTATTAATGGCCTTATGAATGAATTAATACAAGAGCACTTAAAGACACATGTTTTAGAAGGTGAATATAATCAAGAAGAGTTGAAAGTATTCTTAGAAATATTAAAAAATTATAGCTAATTTTTTAATATATTTTGCTCTATTTACACAATGGTTGCTTTATTAGCGATGGCTAAGCCAAGTTGAATTTGCAGCACGTCTCCATATCAGCGCAAGAACGCTACAGAAACAGGACCAGCAGCGACTTTAATTCGTATTCTGGATGCACATCTAAGCTTGATTTAAAGCTAAGACACAGATCGCACAATAAAAAACCCCGACATCCTGTCAGGGTTTTTTATTGTGCGATCTGTGGTAGCTGCTGTGCTACCTCACGTTCCTGGTGTTTGAACTTATTATTATTGTTTTTTGTTCCGGAACTTCCTATTCCTTCATGACTTCATCATAGAAAAATTTCCTGGTCATGGACAGCCGCAAAGGGCAGAGATTGGTGTGAGCATATACGTACAAAACAGCCTGAATTTTATCCACAAGAAATGGGGATAATTTCAGATCCAGGAGCCTTGTAAATTGGGCAAAAATCCCCAAATTGACTACTTTTTAAACAAACTTATTAGCAATAACTATCAAAACTGTTTAAAAAAAAGCCGACTTGTTTCCAAGCCGGCTTTTTAAGTTTGCGTCCCCGATTATTTATAGCATAACTTTTTGAAATTTAACACTATTTTTATTAATTCCGTATAAGCACCATTATGTTAATTTTAGAAAGTTTTATAATCTTTGTGAAAGTAACATAATAAAAGAAGCCTTCAATCATCACTATAAAACTTAGGCTCATACCGAGTTTTTAATACTTTGTTTAGAAAGCTAGATAAAGCTGATACATTATAATTTATATTATAAAAAAGAAAGATGGTGCCAGTGATGAAAATTAAATATCCCATTCTAAAATTGGTCGTAAGCTGTCTATGCTTAAATTCAACATATGCAATAGCCTCTCCTGTCTTTCCCAATAATAGTAAAGTCCAAACATCTAATATCTCTAGCAAAACGCCAGGAACAATCTTATCCATACAAGAAGAGAATATCGATCTATTTACGAATGCTTCACAGCGGTTCTTAATCACTTACCGTAGTCGCGGAGTACAGTCTGAACCAATTGTAACTTCAGGATATCTCTTACTGCCTAAAGGTAAAGTACCCCAAGGAGGTTGGCCTGTTCTTGCTTGGGCTCATGGTACAACTGGTGTAGCAGATACTTGTGCCCCTTCTGGAGATTATGCCGGCGGCCCAGTCCATGTCTATCAACAAATTGCTGCTAAAGCACTAAATGCCTGGCTTGCTCGCGGATATGCAGTCGTCGCACCTGATTATCAGGGTTTAGGTACCCCAGGTGGACATCCATATATGAACGCACAAAGTCAGTTGCACACTGTCGTTGATGCTGTCCGGGCAACCCACCATTTACAACCCTATAAATTTAGTAAAAACTGGTATGTAATGGGGCATAGTCAAGGAGGTGCAGCATCTCTGAAGGTTGCAGCGGAAGGCCAGAAAGATGCACCTGAATTTAATCTGCGTGGGGCAATTGTACTCGCACCAGGTGGGTACCAATATGAGGGAATTGCTGAATATGTTGCCAGTAATCCGCAAATCACCACCGATGTTGCCGCATTTTTTCCAATCGTTCTTCTTGGAGCAGAAGCAGCAGATCCTAGCCTAGCTCCAGCAAATTTAGTTAGCCCAGACATGGGAAAAATTCTTAATTATGCACGTAATCGCTGTTTGTCAGAATTACAATCTGATCTAAAGGCAGCACCTAAAACAGTTTTTAAACCGAATGTAAATTTGACACCTTTGACAAATTATTTAAAAAAACAGTCTATTGAGAATATGACACCTACTGTGCCGATTCTAATTGTACAAGGTGATAAAGATCAGCTTGTAGATTACCGTGGTACTTATGCTTACTATCAGCAAGTATGTAAGAAGCAAAAACCTATTTCCTTTCACCCCGTCAAGAATGGAGATCATCGTGACTCTTTAAGACAAAGTGAATTCCTGATTGGAAGCTTTATCAATTCAGTTGAACAAGGGAAAACTGTAAATACCTGCAATTCAAAATGATACGGTAGATTTAGGATTTTGAACTCAAAATAAAGCTACGCAGTATAAAAATTAAATATTTCGAGTTTTAATATACAAACGGAAATAAATCAAAATGATGCCACAAAGTTTATTATCACTGACGAATAAAATAGCACTTGTAACAGGCGGTGCAGCAGGTATTGGGAAAGCCAGTGCTCTCATTCTTGCACAAGCAGGCTCGGACGTTATGATTGCCGATTTAAATTTAGAAGCAGCTAAACATACAGCTGAAGAAATAAAGAAGCTCACTGGACGCAACATAGAATATGTTGCATGTAATATTCTGCAAGATGATCAATTGGTCAATGCAGTGAATAAAACAATCGAAACTTTTGGTCACATTCACATCTTAGTTAACAATGCTGGAGGAGGTGGCGGTGGCCGTGAATCTCCTGATCAAATTACCGTAGATACTATAGAACGTGATTTTCAGCTTAATGTGTTTGCTGTTTGGCGATTGTGTCAACTCGTCGCACCGCATATGAATAAAGCTGGTTACGGCTCAATAATAAATATCAGCTCTATGAGTTCAATTAATAAAAGCCCTGCTATGAGCGGATATGCATCATCAAAAGCAGCTTTAAACCATATGGTTGCTAATTTGGCACATGATTTTGGTCCAAATATACGTATTAATGCTGTAGGACCTGGAGCGATTCGTACCGCAGCATTAGAAAAAGTACTGAAGCCTGAGATTGAAAAAAGAATGCTCTCCCATACACCATTACAACGATTAGGTGAACCCGAAGATATCGCGAGAGCTGTGTTATTCTTTGCCTCACCTATTTAATCATGGGTTTCTGGACAAACCTTATTTGTAAATGGTGGTGGTGTACAAACACTTGATTAAAGAGTGCTGTCTAAAACCTAAAATTCTTATAAATTGAATATGAGGGGCAATCTGTATTTGGTTGCATAGCAATAGGCTTAAAGCTGCTACACATATCTCAACTAAATCTAGCTATTTAACATAATAGCCTTATACGAAATCAGTTTGTTAGAACCCATTTAAAGTGTCTATATTCTCACCAATAAAAATGTCTGGTTTATGATGGTTTTTATCACCATGG
>NZ_JAFCTF010000020.1:0-28160 GCF_049895885.1 Acinetobacter sp. TSRC1-2 | reverse complement strand
ATGCTGAACCCAACGATAAATTGTGGTGTGATCAACATTCACACCTCGTTCAGCAAGCATTTCTTGAAGTTCACGATAACTAATACCGTATTTACAGTACCAACGTACAGCCCAAAGAATGATTTCGCCACGAAAATGCCGACCATGAAATGGATTCATCAACTGTATCTCTGACAAACAAGATATTTAGCTTAGCATGTCAGGCTATTTGCAACAGTGCCTTACATTTTGCCCAAGAACAGAATATTCCCTTAGATATTTTAGGCGCCAAATTAGGTCCATATCATGCAGTAACTCTGATAAAAAAAGTCGAGAAAAATAAATGAAACAACTGCAACATGCGATTGAACTTGGTGCAACCATGTACATTCCTGCAACCCATAAGCAGTTATGGGAAGTTACCGAAGGGTCTAAATTTCCAATACTTAAATCTATTGCAGTCTGCTTAGAAGATGCCGTTTTGGAAAAAGATATACAAACTGCGATGGTCAATTTAAAACTTTTATTACAAAAGCGCTTAGAGCAGCCGAACTCAAAGGCACCTGCGATATTTATTCGACCTAGAAATATTGAGATGGCAAAACACATTGTCGACTGGGACTTAAATCATACCTACAGCGGCATGATTTTACCCAAGTTTACGCTGCACGATTTAAAGCAATGGATGGACGTTTTGCCATCTAATATCAACCTGATGCCGACGCTTGAAACTAAAGAAATTTTTGATATGGGCCATAATATTGAACTTAATCAAGCACTCAAATATGATTTTCATAAAACCTTATGTTTAAGAATTGGAGGTAATGACCTGCTGTCCTGTTTAAATTTACGTCGTCCTAAAAATAGTACGATTTATCAAACCCCTGTAGGTATGTTGATTTCACAATTGGCAGGCTTATTTATTCCAGCTGGCTTTCAACTCAGTTCACCGGTGTGTGAACATATCAACCACACACAATTGCTTATGAGTGAAATATGCCAAGATATGAATAACGGGATTTATACAAAAACTGCCATTCACCCCTCGCAAATTGAATATATTCATCAAGCCCTTCAAATAAATACAGAAGAATTTCATGAAGCACAGCAAATTTTATCGCAAGATGCTAAAAGTGTATTTAAAAGCCATGGCTCAATGTTAGAACCTGCTACACATCGCAATTGGGCAGAAATGATTTTATTACGCTATAAAACTTTTGGTTTATGTAAGTCTCAACCGTCTTCCCAAGATAAACTTATGCTCAATACATTTTCAGTCTAAGTTTCAACCATCTGTACTACAGCCAGACGGCCACCTTCTTGCTTGGAAAGTAAAATTTGCACACCATCTTTTAGCTCAATTTTACTTCCAATCGGGATAGCTGTTTTGGTTGTTACATCAGTTAAATAGGGAAGATCCTTGCGGATATTGCCCGTTCAGACGTGAGTGGTTGATTGGCAACCTAGATATTCATGGTCTTGCAAACCATGTGCTAAATCCTACTACCATTTAATATAAAGTGCTTATAGAAATAAACAAGTGTAAGCCCAAAGTAGAAATGTTTCGTTTCTTCAAAGTAAAAATGTCCGCTTTTAGAATACTTAATTAAAGAATTTCTTAGCGGGCTGTTTAATATGTTGGTGTCTATGTCGGATAACCGAATCTGATCTTTAACTGGATGATATTTTTACCTGGCAGGAACTGCGTAAGGTCACCAAGAATCTAACCCTGACCTATGACAAGTGTATTTATCTGCTTGAACCGACAGCGCTGAATCATAAGCTGGTTGGACAATATATTTCATTTCTGGAGTACCCGGATGGGACTGTGGCCCTCATGTATGAGGTACGAAAGCTCAACTACAGCATCTTCAATAAATTGGCTGGGCTACAGCAGAATGAAGTGGTTGAGAATAAACGGTTAGGTTCAGTTCTGGCGCATATCCAGCAACAACATGAAGAGTTGGAAAAACAGAATAAACGTTCAAGAACAAACAAAAATATGCCAAGCTGTAAGGCTCAGAAAGCCGATATTAAACAAAGAAAGTTGAATCCTGTGCTTGACTCTTGTGGTTAAAAACAGGACATTTTAAATGGTGAATAACAACTATTTTTTTATTTTTTAAAATCAGCATGATAGAGAATTATAAAAAGCCCATTCACCCTCGAATGGGCTTTTCAACACAATATAAAACATTGAAATTTAATAATAAATATAAAGATGGGTGTTAGAATCCATTTAAAGTGTTTATATTCCGTAGTCAGATAAATTAAATAATGGATAGTTCGTATAAGAATCCAGCAACTAATTTTGCCAAAATCTCATGATTTTCTTGTGATTCAACGATATCCACCATTAAATCATCTAAGCCAGTGTGTTCTTGAATAGTTACACCCTGAATTTCAAGATAGGTCAGCATGACGGCTAATCCTGTTCTTTTGTTGCCATCGACAAAAGCATGTCCTTTTGAAATTGCAATACCAAACCAGGCAGCAATTTCAAAGATATCACTCACATCGCTGTAATACATTTGCTGATCTATGCGGTTTAGGACACTTTCTAGTTTCTCAATGTGGCAACCAGATCGACCAACACCAGTTTGTAGCAAAATCTCATCATGTACAGCAATTACGAATGTAGAACTAATTAGGCTCATTTATAAGCTAGCTCTTGTATTTCTGCTTTATGTTGCTGGATCACTCGTCTAGCACTATGCATGACAACTCGTTTAGTTGCTTCATCATTACTAAATTGTATAGTCAAAACTTGACCAGAAACCTTTTCACGACTAGCTACTTGTTCAATATTATAATCTTTAAGGCGTTTTCTCATATCGCTTACCATTCTAAGAGTGATCATATCTATTTTAACGCAAGTTTGTTGATCTAACAGTATTACTGGTTAAATTCGATAATGTGTGGGGTTTTTAGTACTGATTGTTTAGTATTTAAATTAAAAAATCGGTGGTGTTTCAAAATGTATGCAGCTCATTTTAATGATAGTGGCATTAATTTTTCCCTGGTTGGTTTTTTTTACCATAGGCCGACCATTCGCGGGGATTATTTGTTTGATACTTCAGATTACTGTTTTAGGTTGGATTCCTGCTGCCATTTGGGCTGTGTATGCTTTATCGCAATATAAGACAGATCAAAAGATTAAAAGAGCGTTCCGTTAAAGATAGGATGTTTTGAATTGCCGATAATTCAATCTATACATGAAGTCATCATATTTTTACTGTCGAAATATTTAACACCTATAAAAACCATAAAATTAAATAGAAAATAGAGACAAGAAACTAGCTGTAGTTTCCGCCTTAGTCTTGAAAATGTGTTTTCCTTTATTCTCCACACCTTCGGGTGTGGTTTTTTTATCTGTATTTTCGAGTATTTCAAGCTGAGCCTAATATGACGTATTGCCTGCTTTGCAATTTTTTCAAGATATTTTCAGCTTTAAAAGCTGAAAACCTTTCGCCATTAGCAATAATCAGTTTTTAAGTGCACGAGTGTACAAATTTTACTCATCAATACTAGTTCTGCTAATATTGGACTTACAAGAATTAAAATGTTCAAAAGTCTAATAAAATTAATGGTTATATTTATGAATAAACATACTGCTTTAGAAATTACCCAAAAGTTAAGATCTATTTATGCTCATCAAGTCAGAGTGGCAGAACTATTCTTAAAAATAGGCGAAGTCGCTAATCTTACTCCTCTAATTCTCACAGGAAATAAAACCGTTTTTTCTTTCAAAGAAACCGGGAAATCTCTCACTAAAATTAAAAATGAAATTTCTGCTGTTAGAAGTACTTCACAAGCAGATGCAGTATTAGTAGAGATTATTTCCGAGCTGGTATAATTTTAGGGCTTTCCAACTGGCCCTGCAGTTACTTTAATTCGTATTTTTGATGCACCTCCAAGTCTGATTTAAAAATATAGGCAATAAAAACACACATCCTGATCTGTCCCTTAAAAACTAGGCAGGAACTAATGAAAAAAGCTGAATTTCCTATTGGGAAATTCAGCTTTTTTTTACTTTCTAGGGAGGCTAATCCACGCTATTACTTCTGTTTTTTAAGCTGCTTTTTGAGCTTATTTAACTTGTTTTCGTGTTTTGAAATCGTTTCAAGACGTGCTTTGATCTTCTGTTTCAAGATTTTAACTTGCTTCGACATGATGTCACTCCTTGGTATGAATATCCGCTGACTGGTTTTTTTTCATAAAACTACGGATAAATTTTCTTAATTCTCTAGCGGCACTGGTGTCCATAGTTTCACATAACTGAATGAACTCATCACGTTCAGTGCTGTTAATTCGAATTAAGAGTTGCCCATCTTTTTTGTTGGCCTTTATTTTTTTGGGTTGATCAGTCATAAGATGTTTATTCCCAAAGGCACTAATACAATAAAATGTATATACACTATATATACATTATGAAAACTAAGCAACTATTTAATTTATTGTTTTTTATTAAAAATATTTATGAGTATGAAATTATTTTTGCAAATTTAAAAAATGTAATCTGATGGCTGCAGTAATATTTTTTAATATGTAGAAATCTGGGTAGTCTTGATCAGATGGCAAACCGGACATTTCTATTTAGGGTTTACAAATTTACTGAATGGCCTAATGTAATTTTAGATCATACCCTAAAGTAACAATCTAAAAGTTCGTAAAAGCATGTCTCATTTAAATGATTTTTAACCATATATAACATGTAACTTTGGTATCAAAGATTTATAATTTACGAAATTGTTCATTTTTATCCAATTGGGGCGTGAAAGAGTGAAAGGTCAAAAAGTAGGCTATGTTCGGGTCAGTTCAGTCGAGCAAAATACGGGACGTCAACTTGAGGGAATTGAAGTCGACCGAATTTTTGTTGACCGAGCTTCGGGTAAAAATACCGACCGACCGAAATTTCAGGAAATGTTGAACTATGTCCGGGAAGGGGACAGGGTGATTGTACATTCCATGGATCGTTTTGCGCGAAGCCTGAAAGATTTGGTCACTGAAGTAGATAAACTGGTTAAACGAGGGATCGCCATCCAGTTTGTAAAAGAAAATATTACTTTTACGGCTCAATCCACCCCGATGGATAATTTGATGCTGCAACTGATGGGGGCTTTTGCACAATTCGAACGTGAGATCATTCTGGAAAGGCAAAAGGAAGGAATTAAACTCGCTTCTGCTCAAGGGAAGTACAAAGGCCGGGTACATAAATTGAAGCCTGATCAGGCTGAAGCTTTACGACAAGAATGGAAGGAAGGCAAGTACCCTTCAAAAATGGCATTAGGCCAAGCATTTGGAATTAGTCGTCAGGCGGTATATCGGTATTTAAAAGCCGGGGAATAACTCAATTGTAATTGGACACTATATTTAGTTTAGCTTATGAAAATCGTGGAACGTGATAAATCCATGAAAAAGCCAATTCGAGGGTGAACATGCTCTTGATCATGCAATATCATACTGATTTTATATGATAATTTAATTACGGCTTTGTTGCATAAACCTACCGTTAAGGGCTTATTCCATAATATAATTCTTAGATGAATAAGCCAGTCCCTAAAATTTATAGAACAACCAATTGGTCTTTCTACAACCAAGCCTTAATCAATCAAGGAAATATCACGATTTGGTTTGATGCCAATACTCAATGGTATGCACAAGCGAATAGTAAACCAGGTCGGAATCAAATCTATTCCGATGCGGCCATCCAATGCTGGGCACTGTTGCAAATAGCCGCTGATGGTAAGCTAAATCGTTTTTAGCTAATGGTGTTTTAGGTATGGCGCATACTAGTTGTAGGCAACCTGACCATTCTCGCCATGAGGATTTATTAAAACCGCAATATCTTTCCATTATTTCTGAACATCTGCTTGGATTTGGACCCATCCTGGCGCATGGGAAACTCAGCAGCATATGTGCTCTGAATATCCCGGTAGAAACAGTTCGGCGCTGGATTTCGCGATCTACACGACTGAAACGTTCATACCGGCCACGCTATAACCCTGATTGCTTCGGTGAGCTGGTTTATATTGATTAGGCCACTGAAAAGCTATTGTATCTGCATTTTTGTGAGGCTGAAACGACCTTTGTCAATGAACGAAAAATATGTTGTCCAAACAAAGGGTATGATTCACTGTGATGATTAATTAAAATACCAGTTATAAAAAACGAAATTTAAACAGAATAACTTACAAACTCTCTTGTATTTTTTAAAATACCCAATTCTAGTGATATACCGCATTAATGCGTGATGTTCTAATTATTGATTAATGCTTGAATTTTCCTGAGATTAATCATGAACAGATTCTATAGATTGGTTTGGAATAATAAAATGCACTGCTGGCAAGCAGTATCAGAATTAGCAAAACGCCATTCTGGCAATCGAACTGTTTCAGATACAAATAAAAATATGATTAAAGTACTGATGTGCTGTGCTTTAAGCACCGTTTTACTCACCCTCAGTAGCAGCATTTTTGCTGCCATCAATGAGACAACTTTGCCAACAGGCCAGCAGGTGATGTCTGGCAGTGCTGATTTTACCCAAACAGGCAATACGCTAAATATTAATCAACATACTCAAAATCTTTCAACCCATTGGAACACTTTTAATATTGGTCGTCATGCAACAGTCAATTTTAATCAGCAGAATCAATCTTCGGTTGCATTAAATCGTGTGCTGGACAACAACGCCAGTCAAATTATGGGCCGGCTAAATGCGAACGGTCAGGTTTTTCTGATTAACCCAAATGGTGTGATTTTTTCTAAAACCGCTCAAGTCAATGTGGGCGGTATTGTTGCTTCTACCCTAGATTTACAAGAATACGATTTATTGCAAGGTAAGTTTACTTTTGCAGGTCGTGGGGAAAATGGCGCAGTTGAAAATTATGGTGATATTCAGGTCGCAAATAGCGGCACGGTTGCACTCATTGCGCCTGTTGTAAAAAATACGGGTTCTATTACTGCACCTAATGGTCAGGTCAAATTAACTGCTGCGGATAAAGTTCGTGTCATTCTGCAAAATGGAAAACTTGCAAGCTATGACATAGACAAGGGAACCTTGCAGGGCTTGGTTGAAAATGGCGGCGCCATTATTGCAGATAATGGGGTTGTGCATTTGACCGCAGTTGCAGAAAAGCAGCTGGGCAGAGCAGTGGTGAACCACACGGGCTATATTCAGGCAAACCGTTTGGAAACCAATGCCAAGGGTGAAATTGTACTGTTAGGCGATATGTCTAAGGGTGCAGTCAATATTTCAGGCAGTTTGGTAGCTGAAGGTAAAAATGGGCAGAATGGCGGTTTTATTGAAACGTCTGCTGCCAGTGTAAATATTGCTGACCTAGCACAGGTAAGTACAAAGGCCGGTACAAATGGGAAAACGGGTACATGGCTGATCGATCCGGTAGATTTTGTGGTGGCTGCTAAAAATGGAAACATGACCGGTGCAGCACTGAATGCCGCCCTAAAAAATACCGATGTAACGATTCAAACGACAGAAACACAGGCGACAGTGTTGAACAATTCCGCCCTCACCCAGAACAACAGCGCCGGAAAAGGCGATATTTTAGTGAATGACGCCATTCAATGGGACAGTGGGAAAACACTGACACTGGATGCTTATAATAATATTTATATCAATAATGTGGTGGATGCCAGTCAGGGAGAGGGTGGAAAACTTGTACTGAAATACGGACAGCAAAGTGCGGATGGCAGCAACGGTATCATTTATAGTGCTATTCATGCTCAGACCATGCCAACCTATGCGGATTATTTTATACAAGCACCGGTGCATTTACAGCAAGGTTTAAATTTTAGTACACAACGTGGCTCGGATGTTGCAAATTTAAAAGAATTTCAGGTGATTACTGATGTGACAGCTTTGCAGGAAATGAAAGATGATTTGGTAGGTAACTACGCCCTAGGCACTCATATTAATGCAAGCAGTATCGCTAATTTCACCCCGATTGGCAGCATGATTGAAGGTAGTGGGCCAAATGCAGGAAACAGTCCATTTACAGGATTGTTTGATGGTTTAGGTCATGTAATTGAAAATCTGAAAATCGATAAGCAGGGCTACCAAGGACAAGGCAGCTATGTGGGCTTATTTGGAAAGATTGAGGATGCGGATATCCGCAATGTAGGTTTAATCAATGCACAGATTCAAGGTAGTGAGTCAGTAGGTGGACTTATTGGCAGTATGGTTAATTCAAAGCTGAGTAACAGTTTTGTACAGGGGAATGTAGAGGGGCGCTACGCTGTAGGAGGCTTGGTCGGCGAGAGTTATTACAGCACTGTTGATCGGGTGTATAGCTCGGCTCAGGTGAATAGTGAAAATGGCTCAAGTGTACTGATTGGAGATAATTGGGGATCTTCCATAAGCAATGGTTATTTCACTCAGGCAGGTGGCGATATAACAGTCTGGAATAATGCCGGAGCGGAAAGCACGCTAACAGACAATCAGGCTAAATCAAAACAAAACTACCTGGATTTAGGTTGGAATATTAGTGATATGGCAGGCAGTGGCGCAGCATGGCGGATTTATGAAGGACAGACAGGGCCACTACTGCGAGCATTTTTGACCCCATTGGCAGTTAAAGCAGATGACTATCACACTGTATATAATGGTTCAAATCAAAACAGCAGCAGTTATACCAATTCTGTACAGAATGCGGATACTTCAAAGATAAAGGGAAATGCTGTTTATGAGGGCGGCGGCAAAAATGCAGGTGTTTATAAGTCACAATTGAGCGGGTTGTATTCTGAACAAAATGGATATGATCTTGCATTTGAAGCGGCCGAGGTCAAAATTGATAAGGCCACTATCAGTAATATCACTGGAATTAGCGCAAATAATAAGACGTATGACGGGACAAATTTAGCGATAATTAATACAGCCAATGCCGTTTTTGATGGTCTCTTGCAGGGAGATCAGCTAGGTATTATCGGGCAAGGGATATTTTCTGATGCTGCTGTGGGAAACAATAAGCAAGTCAATATTCAGAACTTGGTGTTGACAGGTACTGATGTACAAAACTATCAGTTAGCTAATTTACAGCTTACTGCACAGGCCAATATTACTGCGGCTAGCAGTGCAAATATAAGTGCTTTGGCAACGCCAGGCAGCACGCCTAATATGAATAATATCGGTGCGATTTCGCCAATAAATCTGGCTGGAATGGATCTTGAAAGTGCATTAATGGCTGTTCAAAGTCAAAGAGCGAACTTATTGGAAAGTCAGCTTCGAGATCAGATGGCGGGAGTGCAGGCCAGGAATGAGCAAATTGGCAAACTCAATACGACATTGAATAGCTTGCAAGCTTTATTGGCGATATTTTCAACAACACAAAAGTCTATCCAGCTTACTGCCGGATCAAATATCGACAAGCTGTTCCAGAAGCTTAAAGTTGATGCTCAATCTGCTGGTGTAGATATTGGAAGCCTATTGAAAGGCAATATTTTAAATAAAGCAGATATAGAGGCAGTGCAAACAAGGATTAGAGGTCAAATAGATTCAGGGTCAAACTCTCAGCAAATGGACATGCTCCTCTTGCAGGTTTTGTCTAATAAGCGCAATGAAGCTTTTGATGTTATGACGAACTTCAATCAGAAAATACAGGACAGCCGAAGTTCTATTATTGGCAATATGCGTAATGTTGCTCAACCACCCGCCATTCCTGTCATGAGTAATAATGGAAACTCATCAGTTCCAGCTGCTACGCTTCCAGCAAGTATTTTACCTTCTGCAAATACAGGAGGAAATCCGAGTCTTCCAAAGCCTTTAGATACTTCAAATACCAATAATTCTAATAAGCCAGCAGTTCCAGCTGTATCTGGATCTTCTGCACCTGGGTTATACGTACAAGTTATTGATGGTCTAATACAACTATCTAATTCTAGTGGTGCCCTTAATTTATCACCGGGACAATTTGGTTACACACCAACACAGATGCCACCTCCAATTATCGTTCCTGTAAATCCATCAAGTACGCTTCCTGCTACTGCGTTTCCAGCAAGTATTTTACCTTCTGCAAGTGCGGGAGGTAATCCGAGTCTTTCATTGCCCTTAGATACTTCAAATACCAATAATTCTAATAAGCCAGCAGTTCCAGCTGGAATAGCTTCTAATACTGGCAGCTCGAATAATAGTGCGAATAAACCAAAGACTTCTGCTGATTTTAGTGATTTGAAAGATCTGGATGCTGCGACAAGGGCAAAGTTTGATGCATTAATAGCTGCTGGGGTTTTTGAGGGAAGCAGTGGCAATGCCTTAGGTTCTGATGAGATGAATCGAGCACAATTTGCCAAAGTGGCTGCATTGATTTTGGGAGTAGCAGAGAACCACCCATCAAACACTTCAGGCTTTCAGGATGTGCCTACTGATGGATATGCACTGCTATATATAGAGGCTATAAAAAAAGCTAGATTAATTGATGGTACCGGAGCGTTTAATCCTTCTGGAAATATAACAAAAGAACAATTGGCTACATTCCTGGCCAAGCTTCCAAATTCGAATAGCGTGCCTAAGCCTGTGCCAGATACTGGCTTAACTTCACCCGATGCAGCAAAGCAGTCATCCTCAGGTATGAACAGCTCAGATATAGAGCAATTGAAAAAGCTCTTAAATAAAATAAATTCAGGCAGTGATTGATCAGCAGCATCTAAGCAAGCGTTGCTTGAAAAATTGCAACAAGCCACTCCTGCAAAATGAAATTGAGCTCTAAGGACAGATGATGCAGGCCCCATTTCGGCAGCACAGCGATTTAAATCATTGACTGTGCTGCAAAAGGGGTTCTGAAGTTTTGCAGAGGTTGAAAATACTGAAAAAAACGACTTTGAATTTTCAGTAAGGATGCTCAGAAATCGGCATGGGTATATAGCCTTTTCTATGAATGAAATAACGGTCTCTTTTTAAGATTAAATATTGGGGTTGAAATGAATAAAAATTTAATGGCGATTGCTTGTCCTAAAACGTTGCTTTTATGCAGTTTAATCGCAACAGGGCAGCTTTGTTTTGCAGAAAATATCCCAAATGCAGGTCAATTATTGCAGGAAGCAAAAAGCCCGCAGATTCAGCCTGCACAAGAAAATAAAGCTCTGGAAGCACCAGTGCCGCAGCATACTGTTCATGGGGAGCAGCAAGTGTTTGTTCGCCAATTTGAGATTCAGGGCAATACGCAGTTTTCTGAATTGGTACTTCGCCAACAAATTCAAGCCTATGAAGGCAAGCAGCTGACATTGACGGAATTGCAGCAAGCAGCAAACAAGGTCAGTGATTATTATGCACAAAATGGCTATAGCTACAGTTATGCATTTTTGCCGGCCCAAACACTTAATGGGGGGATTGTTATCCTTCAAGTCGTAGAAGCGCAATTGAATGGCGTGCATTTAAGCAATGCGTCAAATACCCGGTCGTGGCTGGTAAATCAAATGATTGCACCATTGCAAAATAAACAGCTATTGAGTGATCAATCTCTAGATGAAATATCATCCCGCCTGAATCGGCTAAATGGAGTGGAAAATAATTTATCTTTTACTGCAGGACAGTCACAAAATGAAACTTTACTGAATGTAGAGTTGGCTTCCGCACAAAAATATCAGGCATATTTAGGTGCAGATAATTTCGGCGGTAAATATACGGGTAAAGTCCGTGGTACAGGCGGTTTACGTGTGAACAGTCTATTGGGGCTGGGGGATCAGCTGTCATTGGATGCCATGAGCAGCGGTCAGCGGATGAACTATGGAAAAATCGGTTATTCAGCATTGATACATGGTTCAGGAACACAATTAGGGGCGAGCTATTCATATTTAGAATATGAATTAGGTCAAGATTTAAAAGATGCAGGCTATGAAGGCAATGCTAAAGAAACCTCTGTTTGGTTGCAGCAGCCAGTCATACAAAGTACAAAGCAGCAAACAATACTGTCCCTAAACTATACACACAAACAATTAGAAGATGAGGTAGAGACAGTTAAAAATTACAATCACCGTAATGTTGAAAGCTTTCAGCTCGGATTAAATCATTCATCATATGACTCAGTGGGTGGCGCGGGTTTTAATGAGTTTGCAGTAATTAATTCATTCGGACATTTAGATATTGGAGATGACGCGGTTAAAGCTGTAGATGCACTTTCACGTCAATCTGATGGTGACTATTTAAGTGTATTGCTGAAAGCATCGCGCCTGCAAAAAATTATGAAGAGTAATGAATTATTTGCATCTATTGAAGGTTTTTATAGCCCTGATAACCTGGACAGTTCTGAAGCTTACTATGTGGGTGGTTCAAACTTCATGCGCGGTTATAAGAGCAGTGTATTTTCTGCATCGCAAGGTTTGGCATCCAGTTTAGAGTTGAGGCAGGATTTATGGTCAAATGCGCAAAATCGGCTAAACGGAAAATTATTTCTTGATATGGCTAAATTGAAGTTGAATGCACATACATGGATGGGTTCTACTGAAAAGAATACAGTATCGCTGAGAAGTGCGGGCATAGGTCTCAGCTGGGACCATCGTTATACAGGCAGCATTCAAGCTACATTCGGGTTCCCTTTAGGCGACAAGCCTGTACAAATGAATGAGCGTGATAATTATCAAGTCTGGATAAATTGGCAGAAAACTTTTTAATTGAAAAAGGCACTGTTGCAAATAGAGACTTGAGTCGATGATGAACCGTACCGGGAAATAACATAAGTAACACAAACATCTATGCTCCTGTTTATGGTAACTATTGGAATATGACTACATCCGGGATTGCAACTCAAAGCAATTCTGGATCAGGTTTAACATCTGAACAAATGAAAAAAGCAGGGAGTTTTGCTGGATGGAATATTGATAACCAGGGCGGAATAGACAAAATCTGGCGGATTTATGAAGGCCAAACTGCACCATTATTACGTAATTTTTTGACTGCAATTGATTTGAATAATATAAATAAAACATATGTTTATGATGGGAAAAATCATTCATTAGATTTGACGGCTTATGATCCATCAAAACTAATATTATCATCCGGGACTACGCAGGGTACTAATGCAGGAAAATACACTGCAAACTATTATTCAAATCAGCAAGGCTATGATCTGATAGGGATTGGACCGACTTTAACCATTACCCCAAAAGCCTTGATCATTATCGGCAGTAAAGTAGCAGACAAAGATTATGACGGCACTACCACAGCACAAGTCACGGCAGGTACCCTTTCAGGGCTTGTCGGTAATGAAAAACTGGGTATTACAGGAACAGGCCAGTTCAATAGCAAAGATGTACTGACAGCGGATATTGTGACGGCACACTACACCTTGCAGAATGGCAGCAATGGCGGGCTGGCAAGTAACTACAGCCTTGCAGATGAGAATCTTAAAGCCTCGATTAAGGCGAAAGCATTGAATATTGTAAACATGACAGTAAGTGATAAAGAATATGATAGATCTACATTAGCAAATCTTAGCAGTGGACAACTTAGCGGATTGGTAGGCAATGAAACCTTGGGCTTTATTGCTGGTAGTGGCAGCTATGCAGATGCCAATGCGGGTGCAGGAAAAGCAGTGACCGTGACAGGCAGCACCTTATCCGATGCTACGGGATTAGCCAGCAATTACAGCCTGAGCAATCCGACAGGTCTCACTGGAAATATCTTAAAAGCGAAAGCAATCGTAACAGCGAACAGCTTGAATACGGTTTATAACGGCCAAAATCAAACGGCCTCAGGCTTTACCGCTTCTGGCTTGGTCAATGGCGAAGATGAATCAGTTCTGACAGCTGTGACAGCATCGGTTTCAGCTAAAGATGCAGGTCATTATGACAATATCGCAACCGGTACAGACAAAAACTATGATCTGACCTTTGTTAATGGCTCACTGGATATTGCCAAAGCCAAAATCAGTCAGGTCACCGGCCTTACTGCCAATAACCGTGTCTATGATGCAACCACCAATGCAAGTCTGAACACATCATCTGCGCAATTCGATGGCATTGTGAGTGGTGATGAACTGCTTGTTGCAACAGCCACAGGACAGTTCAGCGATAAGAATGCAGCAACGGGGAAACAGGTCAGTATCAACAGCATTAGCCTGAATGGTGCAGATGCACACAACTATGAACTGGTGAGCAATACCGCACAAACGACTGCAGATATTATTCAAGCCAATATTGGTTCTATTACTGAAATTACCGCTGATAGCCGAACTTATGATGGATTAACCGCAGCAATGCTGAATACAGATTATGCAAAATTCAATGGGATTTACGCAGGTGATCAGCTGACTGTCGCAACAGCAACCGGTCAGTTTGATAATGCAACACCAGGGCAAGCAAAGACTGTTTCGATTACAGGCTTAAGCTTAGGTGGGGTAGATGCGCAAAACTACAACCTTAAAGATACCACTGCGATGACTTCGGCAGCCATTCAGCTGTTAACACCAGCTAATTATTTACAGGCGATCCAATTGAAACGTCCACGCTATTTGCCAGAAACAAATAACGCATTAAATACAGTGAATCTAGACATACGCCAAGGCGGGGTTAATACCTCTGGCATCCAGACATTAAAAGGGGAGTACTAATTGATGAAACTACAATTGAACGTATTAACTTTATCAATTGGTGCATGTTTAATGGTATTGGCAACAACCAATCAGGCAGCAACGGCACCGAATGCAGGACAGCTGTTACAACAGCAGCAACAGGGGCAAACACTTGAACCCCAGGCTGCGGTTGATGTTGAAAGTTCATCTGCTGTTACGGAACCGAGTGCAGCCCAAGTACAAATTCCTGTACAAAAAATCGAAATTTCAGGGAATAGCCGTTTTAGTTCAGAACAACTGCATCGACTGGTAGTCGATGCAGAAGGTAAAGAGCTGAGTCTCAATCAGCTTTGGGCTGTGACCCAAAGAATCACTCAGTACTACCAGCAACACGGTTATGGCTATAGTCGTGCATATCTGCCACAACAGAACTTGAGTCAAGGTGTGGTACGCATCAATATCCTTGAAGCGTATTACGATAAAGCTGTGATCAACAATCAAAGCCGCACCCAAAACTGGCTGGTTGAACAAACGCTTGCACCGCTTAAACAGGGTGAGCACATCAATAGTGATGAAATGCAACAACAGCTTAAATTGCTTAATCGCTTGGATGGTGTAACGACACGAAATGTACTAGCTCCAGGTGAAGCGGTAGGAAGTAGCCAACTGAATATCGAACTAGAAAATGCGCCGATGTTGAGTGGTTATCTGGGTGCAGATAACTTTGGCAACAAATATACCAGTCGAGTCAGAGGAAGCGCAGGGATCTCTGCCAATAATCTTGCAGGATTAGGTGATGAACTGAGCCTGGACATCATGACTGCAGGCGAGCGTATGAACTATGGCCGAGTCGGCTATGCCTTTACCTTTACCGGGATGGGGACTCGTGCAGGGGCAAGCTATTCCTATCTTGATTATGAATTGGGTAAAGAACTTAAAACCATTGGTGCAGAGGGTAATGCGGCCCAAACCAGTGTGTTTATCAGCCAGCCTGCATTATTGACCAATACGGCTGAAGTTTTACTCATCCTTCAGTATGACCATAAACAGCTTGAAGATGACATCAAGCTGAATCAATATCAAAAGCATCGTGATCTGGATAATGTCACTCTACGCCTAGATGGTTCACAGTACGATCAAATCTTCGGGGGCGGGCTGACCCAGTATGGAACGTCATTTACTTATGGTCGGGTGAATTTTAAAAATGCCGATGCTGCAATACTAGATGCCCAATCTGCTCAAACTGAGGGAGATTTCTATACGGTTTCGATGAATCTCTCCCGCCTGCAAAATTTGAATCAGAAAGGCATGCAGGGGTATTTGGGTATCTATGGCCAATACAGTCCTTACAATTTGGATAGTGCAGAACAGTATTTGGGTGGTGGCCCTTTTAATGTCAGAGGTTATGAATCCAGCCAGTTTGCAGGGTCGTCAGGCTACTATGCTACAGCAGAACTGAGACAAAAACTGTTTGCCAATGCCCAGCATCAAATTGGCGGAAAAGTGTTTATCGAGACGGCCGAAGTGACCTTGAATGCGGAAAAATGGACCGGGGTTACCGGGGACAATACAGCGCGGCTTAGCAGTGCAGGTTTGGGGTTGAGCTGGATCAGTGCCTGGAATATCCAGGCCAATGCCGAAGTGGCTTTCCCGCTGGGCAATATGCCAAGCCAGTTAGACGATCGTGATGATCATCAGTATTGGTTAAGTGTTCGTAAGACTTTTTAAGCTTAACTTGGGAGGTTTCGGCTTCCCTTTTTTGATTATTTTGTAACAAAACTTTATATGATACCAATCGACCCAATTTATATCTAAATTATTGATATTTAATTACTGTTTTATGTGTTGATATCGTAAAAGTCAGCAGTTCGAGTCTGTTTATACTTACCAAGATTTAATGCTAAACATAAGGGTTTTAAATAAAAAGACTTAAAGCCTTTTTTTATTGCCTGTAGGTTTCAATTAAAAATGTAAAATACCAATTCTATAAATTTATTCAGTACGGCAATACGGGCATGCAGCTCATTGACTTGTCGATTGAAGTTCCTTGCGATTAGTTTTTCGCCGAGATGCTTAATGCAAAGCATCTTAGCTTTCACTAAACATCGCTGATGATAGCCTGACCATTTTTTCCATAGTCTCGTGCCTAATCTCTTTACCGTTTTAAGAAGTTCATTCCGCTCTTGTGTAAAAGGCTTTAAATCTTTCTAAGGTCTGGCATTTCGTCTAGGTTGAATCCAGCATGAGTTTATTTGAGATGGTTAGATGACATTTTTTTAGTGTCGTAAGCACTATCCCCCATAGACGGCAGTGTGTTTTATACTCGAAAAGATCAAAATGCTGTCTTGTTTGAGTATATCGAAGTTTACTACAATCGAATTAGAAGGCATTCTGTAAATAATTGGCTAAGTCCAGAAGCCTTTGAGCAGAAATATTTTAAGAATTTAGAGGGATCAACTGTCCACGATCATTCTTAACTAAAGTATGTAAAAATCAAGAATATCCG
This sequence comes from Acinetobacter sp. TSRC1-2, assembly GCF_049895885.1. Classification (NCBI taxonomy): domain Bacteria; kingdom Pseudomonadati; phylum Pseudomonadota; class Gammaproteobacteria; order Moraxellales; family Moraxellaceae; genus Acinetobacter; species Acinetobacter sp. TSRC1-2. The sequence continues at coordinate 11,156 of NZ_JAFCTF010000020.1, read as the reverse complement.
CTTACTTTAAAGCGGTATCCGTTTTATTAATGGTCAAAGGTAAAATCACTTGAATTGAGGTTTTACCGGGCTGTGAATCAATTTTAAACTCGCCGCCCAGACGGTGAATACGCGCCTGCATGCTTTGCAGTCCAACATGCAGTCCAGCTTCCACTGTTTTGGGATTAAAGCCAATGCCATTGTCTTGAATACACATCATCAGTTCATTATTCTCTGTCTCAGTCAAAGAAACGTTAACTTCTGAGGCTTGGCTGTGTTTGAGAATATTGGTTAGTGCCTCTTCCACAACTCTGGTTAATGTAAGGCATTGCAGAGCTATGGGCATATTTTTCCATGTTTGTTCAAAGCACCATTGCGAACGGATGTCTATTTCCTCGAAGAGCTGGATAAATCTATAGCGAATAGGCGCTCCCCATTCGACAGGATTAGCAGGGACTTTGGAGGAGAGGCTTGAACCTGAGTCAACGATTTGCCGTAAATCACTGCGCAGCATTTTTAAAATAGATAGCACTTGTGGTTTAGTGACTTTATCGTTTTGTTCCAGTGTGATGATTGAGCGGACAATAGAACCACCTAAGCCATCATGCAAATCATGGGATAAATGAATGCGTTCTTGCAGCCGAGCATTTTCGATCGAAAGCTTATGCTGCTGTCCTAATGATGCCGTCAACTCCTGCTTGGCTTGAGTCACATTTTCCGCAAGTGTTTTATTAAAGCGTTCAATTTGCCGTGCATTTCGGGCTAGACGCATAGCTAAGATAGCACCAACCGCCATGGTGGTAAATGGCCCAGTATAAGGAGAAAGAGGGCGCCCTTCCATAGTGATCATAAACTGCGCATCATTAAAAGCGATAGGTAAGTAGATTAAATACAATACGGCCAGTAAATAAGTTTCTGGAAACTTTGATTTATAAGCAATAAAAGGATAGGTAATACATTTTAATAAAAAGATAACAACAGCAATTGAAAAGAAAAATTGTATTACTGCGCTGACTTGATCCGTTGGTGCCAAAGTAATGCAAACAGTAGCCACAGCTAAGAAGATAAAGAGTAATTTTTGAATGCGTGGAAATGATTTATTTGCAAAGTACCAAGCACCTAAACAGCCCCCGACAGTATAAAAACAGAAGATAATATTCTGTAAACGATCAATGCTGATGGCGGTAAAAAAAGAAATCGGGTCGGTATATAAAAAGCAAAAGCTGTAAATGACCCATCCTAAGCCAGTCATGGCAAACCAAAAGAACGCTTTTTCTTTGCGGTTGGCCAGCCATGCTAAAAGATAAAACACTCCCACTACAATGTTGACCATCATGTTCAATTCAGGGAGTATTCTTTTTTCTAAAAGCCAGGTTTTATACAGGCTGTAGGTGCTTGGGTAATTGCCTAAAGCAACATGGCCTAAACCGGATTTTTGGGTAATGCTTCCATATACTTGTATCCATAATGTATTTTGACCTTGCTTTAAGCTGGATGTGGGCAAATTCCATATACGGGGCATATACTGGCTGCGGGATGCTGGGTCTTTTAGGTATAAGTCTTGCCATAGCAAATCGTCATTTAAAAAGATTTTCCCGCTTTGTGTGATTCCCTCTATAGCAAAACTAAGCGGTGGATTGGACATATTAGTGTCACAGGTGTAGCTAAAGTGAATCTTATACCAAGCTATACCATGAAAATCTGGCCAGCGTTTTTCCCAGCGATCCGGTAGTTTTTCAAGGTTGACCCAGCCTTGAGCAGGGCGCTGCATTTCCTGATTTACATTGCCCTGAGCTGCCATTATGTTCTGTATTATGGTTCGACATACATCTTTGGGATGTTGAGTAGTTGAAGCTGCAAATGCAGTATTGAACAATCCGATACATAAAATGAAACAAGTGAAGATTGCCATGATAAAAGCGTCATGATTCAGCTTAAATGAAGCTTGAGCAAATCCCAGAGCCATTACACTTTCTTTCCTATGTATTTATTTTAAAAATTGGATAAATTTGATATTTAGTCAGAATGAATAAAATAGAAAAATCAAAGACTAATTTTGTAGAGTATATTTTTTTTTAACAAAAATATACAGATAAATTTCATGATATTTAAAGGAAAAAATTGGATAGTCACTGGGAGTAGTTTTGATGAGGCATACCAGCTCTGAATAATAACTTATTATTCAAAGATTGTGATACACAGTGTTTTGATGATTAATTTGCGCATTGTATTTAAGAATATTTAAGCTAAGGTGGGCTGATGCTCAGTAGTACGAAAGACATTGAAGCGCATATTTTTAGAACTGTATCAATTTGGCGGTAGCGCACAATGCGTAAATGACCCAATATGCCTGTACACCTAATCACAGCAGATCAAAGCCATTTTTATAAGCAAGGTTTGCCCGAGGGGATGAAGAAAATTTATGCCATTGATTTCAGTGTGGTCAAAGGCGGACATATGGTTCAACTGGAACAACCTGAAATGAGGGCACTTAAAGTCGCAAAAATTATTGAAATGCAGCGTTAACTAAAAAACAGCTCAATAGAATGAGTTTTAGCAAACTGATGCGTTGTCATTACAGATGAATGAGTGCTTTATTGAACATTTGCATTTGTTAAATTTAGCAATTGTATTAAACCAGTTAGGCCTCATTTTCTCTGAAATAGCTAATCCTAAGTCTGGCGATTATGAAACCAGTGTGACTGGATCGGCATATTATTAAGGCGGTGCAGGAAAGTTATGCAGTACATTTGACAGAGAGCATATGCCTGTGTAGATAATTGACCAATCCAAATCATTTTATAAGTCAGTAAAAAGGAGCTGATTGACAACTCCTTTTTTGTACTTTATTGGCAAGTTAAAACGACTATTTCATCCTTAGCTATATCAGGCTCTAAGGTAAACTGACTTGAGCAAGTCTGATTAGACGTTTGTACTTTAATAGAATAGCTTTGTGGGTTTAGAGCGTAAACAGTCACTAAGTTTTGACTGTTAATTGGATATTTACCCTGTGCAATTCCTTCAATGTTTACCATGCTTCCGCTTTCAAGCGGCTGCTGATTTTGATCAATAAATTTAAAGGTAATGTTGTGGCTCGCAGTATTGCTCATTGGGAAATCAATAATATATCCACGTTGATTGATTGGCATAATGGAGCGAGAAGAGTGGGCAAAACTATCTTCAATACTGATTTGGCTGTCGTCAAAGATCACACTATTCTCACTATAACCATATAAGTTATAGCTGAAAATTTCACCATTCTTGTTGGTTTTGCCTATATATGAACCATTGCTGTAAATATCAACATTTGGCGTACCATCAACGCGAACGAGTGCAAAGCTATTCGAAATATACTTACTTAGATCAAAACGGTTGCCTAACCAAACCAGAGATCCCATATAGCTTGCGTTGTAATATTTTTGATCATCTGTTTGCAGGTATTGTAAATTCAAGTCACCTGCATTGGTTTTAAAGCGTGTAGATAGATTGCCTGAATACTCATCGTGGCTGCGACTAGCGCCAATGCTATAGTCAAAACCAGTATTGCCTTCACTGTATTGATTAAACTGCAGATTAGTTTCGTCATCATCATGCTGATTCAGATTCAAGGATTGTTTATTGTTATCGAAATTGTAACTTAGCCTGAGGTCAACACTTGCACGGTCATTGCTCTCAGCATCATAGGAGATACCTAAACTACCAAATAGATTGTTAGATAAAGAGCGACTGGTGCTTAAATTGAATAGCTTTTGATCTTCTGAATTCGATTCTTCCCTGAATTTACGTTCAATATAGCTGAGAGAAAGATTATTCAGATAAGGGATCTGATTTTTGGATGCATAGATCTGGCTTTCCCGCGCTGGCAAATAGCTATGACTACTGTAGTCATCCAGACCTAGCATGCGAAAGTCTGTGCTATAATATTGTGAACGTAGGCCGACACTATAATTTTGTGTATTGCGCTTAAACTCAGTATTGACCGTATAGCCCTCTAAACCTGCTTCATCTGCATGGCTGTAGGCAGAGTTGACTTCCAGTAATCCCAACTTGTACAGATATTGGCTCCACATGAGTCCAGCACTTTCTAGTTTCTTACTATATTCTGCTGTTACGCCTAAAGTTGTCGATGCTGTGATGCCTCTACGAAGATAACCACTTCCAAACCAGTCACGATAATCATTATCGTCATAAGCATAGTTATAGCGTAATTTACCAGCGGAAAAATTATAATCTGTCAGTCCTGGACGTAGTAGCCGCTGATCGACGAAAACTGAGATATTTTGTACGGTCGTATTGCCTAAAATATCTTTGACAATAATTTGTGCATCACCTAAACCTGAAAAGCCAATATTGCTGTCAATGTTATATTGGCCAGGGTTCACTTTGGCGTTATAGGCTTGTGAACCGTTAATCATTAAATCGACAGTCGATTGTGTCAAAGCACTGCCTTGAACGGATGGGGTATTCCAATAGGTAAAATTGGGGCGTCTGCTGAAATTGGTGCCAAAGCTTAGACCGCCAAAATAGAAAGATTGATTCAACCCAGTATAGTTACTGACATTATCACCCAATTTTAAAGTCGTCATTTGTTCGGGGAATTCAAAACTTAAGGACGTATTTAAACGGTTGCTGCTCTGAGACTTGTTGTGATGATCATCATCGTTTTTACGAAACAAATGACTGCTGTTAAACAGCATGTTTTTCCAAAAAATGTTTAGGTCTGTCGAAGCATTGATTTGCTTGTTGTAATCACCATTTTGATAATAGACATTATAGTTAATAAATCCGCCTAAATTAGGCATGTCGGGTATAAAACGCTGCTTTGCAGCGAGTTTCTGCTTGAGCATATATTGCGCGGGAATGTTCAGTTTGAACAATTGACGCTGTGCATCAATTTCACTACTAAAACTAGCATTTTCAATTAAACAATATTGAATATTATCTTGATTTAATGCACTTAATTGAGAAATATCAACAAATCCTTGTTGAAGAATACTGCACTCTATATAGCGCTGCTGATTAATGTTAAGAATGAAGGCTTCTTGTTGCAGATCTACACCATTGATCCAAAGCCCTAAAATAGCATTATCTTGTTTAGGTGCATTGATTACTGAATGCTCGGTCCCTAATTCGGGCGCGGTTTTAGCCACAAGGTTTTTTTCAGCAACACTTTGTGCTAAGCCGTGTTGGGAATAAAGCGTACAGTAGATTAAAACGAGGGTAGATGGGGATGTGACAATATTGCGTACTTTTTTAATTCCTTTTTTCATTATTCCTGCTCCGCAATATCAAATTTCAACGGCTTATCGTTTTCGGTTTGCACAATGAGTTGAAGCCCTTTTTGCTGTTTAATAGCAGGAATACTTAATTGCACTTGTTGCTGCGCAAGAATATATTTCATTTCATTCGATGTAAAAATACTATTTCCTTTGGCATCTTGCAGAGTGAAACCAGTGATTTGGAAATGCCCTGTACCTAAATTTTTGGCATGAATAGTAGGCTGGTTATTCGAATCTTTTGTTAATTGAAATGACAAATCTGCTTTAAAATTTTTGCCTGTAAACAACGGTACATTAAAACCATACGCATATTTAATGCCGTTTGATTTTTCTATATCTGGCAATGGTGAAATTTTAATTCGCCAAGCTTCTTCATTTTGTAAGTTCATTTCTGAAATGGGCTGTTTAAAACCCATACGGATGACCTGCTTGCTGTTCGGCTCAAGCACAAATGATGCAGGACTAATAATCAGCTGATTGTCAGGGGTCAGAATGTCATTACCATTACTGTCTTGAGTCCATTTATATATATGAACTTCATAATTTTTGGGAGTTTCACCAGCAGAAGAGTGTATGTTGATGGTTGTTGTACGCTGACGATTGTCCCCATTGATTTGCATTTTGACTGGATAAATTGCGACATTGGCATAAGCTGTTGCCGACATCATGCCAGCAATACTGGCTAAAAAGCACAGGCGTATCAATGATAAGTGAGACATATGTTTTCCCCAAAACCATGTGGTATTTCAATTGCAAATAGACTGCAGTAAAGCTAATTTTAAAAGAGTGTGAATTGTGATGCGTAAAAATGAGGAAGCCAAATTTCTATACTTCAAATAGGAAGTTTTACAAAATGACTCTGTGGCATGTATGTGGACCAATGATCTGTAAATACATGCCTATGAGAAATTAGTAGCTAATTTCTAAAGTAACGTTATCGGTATAGGCACCTGCCATGTAATCTGCAGTTACAACAGGTGAAGACGTATTTGCAGTGAGCGTATAGTTATCAGTTTTAGTTGTCGCAGATGGCTGAACATTTACAGGGGTGCCATTATTGACATTGACAGCATTCGGGCCGCCAGACAGTTTGATGTTATAAGGAATACTTCGAGTTGAGTCGGTAGTATTAACCACAGCAGATAGGTTTGCTCCTTTTGAATTTGCAGATTTAGCTTGAATATTGTAAGGAACATTGCACTTCACATCGATGTTTTGATTTACCGCTGTGCCATCATGTGGCAATACTTTGTTAATGGCTGTACCATTACTAGAAAGCGTACATGCAGGGGGTACTGTAAGTGTATAGTTGACAGTAACCCTTTGTGTTGCAGCATGTGTAGCTAAAGCGCTTGTACAAAGTAAAAAGGCACTGGTTATTTTGAAGAATGAATTCATGTTTTCAATTTCCGAATGATCAAAAAATAGCACTGCTATAGAGAAAATAAATATTTCTTTAGAATGCTTAAATATATGATTGATTTTAGAGTTAAATAATTTTTAGGAAATAACTAAAATCAGGTATTATGGAAATGAGTTAATCATTAAAACGATTTACTTACATTTACTTTGATTCATTAAGTATATTTCTTGGAAAAAATTACGGTAGATAAATTAGAATTCGTTGACACTGAAGATCATTGATGTCCTATAGATTCCTGCTGGATATCTAGATAGATCTTCAAAGTCTTTTAACAAGAATTGCGTATATAGTGTTAAATTTTTTGGGGTAGCAGATGCACCAAAGTGAGTGTCAAAATTCACATTTGCAGAATTAGCAGTTTGACCGCCACCCTGAGATGGCGAAGTATTATCCCAACTACCACCAACTCTAGCGTTAAAAGGTACTTCAATGGACGTATTGGGCTGATTGTCCAGATAGAAAGCGCCTACATTTCCCTTGGTATTTGTCCATTGAAAGCTAGGCCTAACTCGATTCGTACAATTTCTAAAATATACATTCGTTAGCAATGAGTTAGTTGCTAAGTTCAAATTCACTGTACTGGCATCAGAAGTAACAGTGCAGTTCGCTGCAAATGCGGTATGAGTCAAAATACCAAAACATAAAAAGCCACTTAGAGTTAAAAAATTATTCATATCACAATATTCCTTAATCTTTTAATATAATCATAACTATTATTATTTTTTGATACATACCTAATTTTAAGTATTATTTAATTAAAATAACGGTCATGATTTATTTTAGAAACCATAAAAAAACGCCAAGAATTTTAAAATGATGGTTAGCCTGTTACAGCCTTAGAGCTACAGCCGCTCTATTTGCAGGGATTTATCACAAAGAGTTTTCCTTTTTATTTTTACTTAATGCTGCAATGCAATCAGAAGTTATTGTGGTTTTGGTTTATGATAGATATCACGTTATTGAGCAATTAGGGTGAGCCATTAAATTATTGAAATTTAAAATCCCAAATTTTAGGGATAGCAATTCTAAAGCTAAATGAAAAGAATCTATGTAAATAAAATGGATGGTAAAAAATGTTTAATTTCAGTACGCCATTGCTCAAGCCAATGCTGGTTTTAGAAGATGATCCTACTCAGCAGTTGAGGATTTCTAAAGTCTTACAGGCCTTTGGTTATGAAGAAAAAGATATCTTCTATTCTCAAACCATAGATTTTGCTGTAGATATTTGCAGTAAAAACTCCATAAAATTCATGCTTGTAGATTTAAATTTACCCGATGGCAGCGGCATCGATTTTATTATAAACATTCGTGCAATAGGTGAAAATACTGCACCTATTATGGTTCTTTCCGCATGGAATACTTTAGATGTTATTTATAAAGCTTTAAATGTAGGTGCAACAGGTTATGTCTTAAAAGAAACAGATGATTTTGAACTTATGTTTGCCATACGTACAATGCTGAAAGGCGGTGCAATTATCGATCCAAATATCGCCAAAAAAATTCTAAGCAAATTTAAAAAATCATTGATTGACTTGCCGGTGAGTCATGAGCAAGTTCATACAAGTCTATCACAAAGAGAAACGGAAATATTGACTTGCGTCTCTAATGGATTGAGTAGCCGTGAAATTGGCTTGGAGCTTAATATTTCAAAATACACTGTAGATGCGCATATTAAAAAGATTTATCAAAAGCTGGAAGTAAATTCCCGCACTAAGGCAATTTATGCAGGTAAGCAAATAGGTTTAATTAGTTAAATCCAATAGACTTCTTTCATAAATCATTTTTACTCAGTTCCAAGTTGTAGATTCCAGCGATTAAATTGAATCTCAAACCGAGTCTTTTCGCTCTATTTCGATAACGTTCGGCAAGGATCTTGAAGGTTTTCAGCCTGCCAAATACATGTTCAATCCCTATTCTTCTTTTATTGATTTCCTGATTATAGGTTTTTAGTTCAGGATCCAATTTACAGCGTCTTTTGGCTTTTAAGGGCAACAGGCTATTGGGATACAACGTATAAATTTCCTGATAGCCTTTATCTGCAAGAACAAAGGCTTCTGAAGGAATCAGCTTTATGTTTCTTTTAAATAGCTCGAAATCATGTACAGCACCGTGACTGCTACATAAACTCGGTATTTGCTGAGTCTTGTAGTGAATCATGGCCTGTACTTTGAAGGTATGGGTCTTTTTCTTGCCACTATAGCTTTTCTTCTGTTTTTTAGAACCTATCCAGAATATTTTCTATGCAAAAGTAGCCTTAAAAAGGCTAAATTAATGAACTGAAGGCTCGTATTTAGGTGCTTTTCACAGTTTTTCCAGAGCCTTCTACATTTTTCTAACCAAGCAAATGATCTTTCCACAACCCAGCGTTGTGGAATGACTGCAAATTTATGTAATTCACTTCGTTTAGCAACATCAACTCGGGCTCTGATTAAATTATTAACAGCCAAAGAAAAGGGTTCGCCTGTATAACCGCCATTAACAAGTACAACCTCTACATTTTGTAAGGTATCTCTATGCAAATTTATGGCATCTAACGCACCTTGACGATCTGTTTTATCTGCTGTCGTAACCAATATTCCATGCGGGAGACCTTGAGTATCAACAATAATATGTCTTTTAATGCCTGAAACTTTTTTACCAGCGTCATAGCCTTTATCACGTGCAGTATCTGTGTTTTTTACACTTTGTGAATCAATGATGATAAAGCTCGTTTGTTCTTTCCGTCCATTGCTGATACGGGCCTCGCCAACCACATTTTTTTAAAGCTTGCTCAAGTATGCTAGGTTCAGTTTCTGAAGACTTTTTATTCCAAATCGAGAAGTAATAATGCACAGTGCTTTTAGGTGGGAAGTCTCGAGGAAGCATACTCCATTGGCATCCACTTTTTAGAATATAGAGCAATGCGCAAAACACTTCATAGACATCAACGACTCTTGGACGTGTTTGTTTTCTTCCGCTCAATAGTAACGGTTCAATTTCTTTAAAAGCTTCTCGACTAATGTCGCTGGGATATGGTTTTCTCATGGGGGAAATTTAACAAATTATTTTTTCAATTTCTAAAAAAGAATGAAATTAATACTGGATAGGCTCTTAGGCCTTTGGATTGGAATTTCTGTGGCATCCACGATCACAACATTCCAGTCGATGCCTTCACCTTCGGGTAAACTCTTCGGTAAATTAAACAGATTGGACTGAATCAGGCAGTCTTCAACATGACGTACAACTCTTGAAGCTGTCGGCTCTGAAACCCCGTAACTCGTCGCAACGTGAAATAAGGTTCGATATTCCCGCCAATAGCTTAGACAGAGCAGAACCTGATCCTCCAGGCTTAACTTGGGCGGTCTGCCTTTGGCAGGGACATGCATTTTCAGTTGCTCAACCATTAAATAGAAGGTTGACCATGGCCAGTGTATCGATTGAATTGAGGATCAGAAAGCTTGTTTGAATCGGTGTATTTCATCCGCAGATTATGCACGAATGCTAAGAAATCAGGAGTGTAAATATTAACCAAAAGAAGATCATTTTTTTGATTTATGAAAGAGATCTAATAGCGGTCAGTAAATTTAGATTCATCAACATTTTATTTTAATTTTGTGTGTTTCTCATTTAAAAAGCTATAAAATTTATAGATATAAATATATTTTTTACTAGACATAATAACTACTCCATATAGTACAAAATACCAAGTTTTAGTGATATACAAATCATGTTAATTTTCATTAAATAAAATAGCTATTTAATAGTTAGATTCACTAATTTTTATTTTATTTTTTAGGGCAATATTATGTTCGGTTCAAAACGCAGTATTTTTGTAATCTTAGTTGTAATATCTTCATTCACCTCTGTTTCAGCTTTAGCATCAATGCAGATTATCCACAGTGTAGATTTTTCCTCTCAGCCTCAAAAAATAACAAATCAAACTAAAAGTGTTGTAGAAATTAAAAATTGCAAAAATAATGAGGAAGGCAGAACAGTTGAGGTTAAAAACACTTCTAAATAATTAAAAAGAAGATATTTCATATGGGTTGAAATATCTTCTTGACAACTTAATTAGGGCCTGTTGAGAATTAACGTGAGTTAATAACTTATGTTATGCAGTAAGTTTATTTTTGAGCATCTTTGCCACTACATGGTGTGGTCGATTTTTTAAAAATTTACAACATATAGAATGAGTGCGTAACATCAGCTAATATTTTTTATTTAACATAAAATTTTTACGTGATAACACACACAAAAAAAGCGCATATCTAGTGTCTGATGGTGGTGTGATGTTGTGTTGTGTTGTGTTGTGTTGTGTTGTGTGTGTTAGTCCCAAGTAGAAATGTCCTACCTAATAACCAAATAGAAATGTCCTATACAGACACTTCCAAGTCAAGCACAGGATTTAAATTTCTTTGCTCAATGATGGCTCTCTGAGCTTTACGACTCGGCATACTTTTCTGGGCCCGGGAACGTTTATTCTGTTTTTCCAACTC
>NZ_JAFCTF010000019.1:0-28829 GCF_049895885.1 Acinetobacter sp. TSRC1-2 | reverse complement strand
GTCCATGGTGATAAAAACCATCATAAACCAGACATTTTTATTGGTGAGAATATAGACACTTTAAATGGGTTCTAACAGTTAAATTTCGCATAAGAGATTTTATGTTAAATAATAGGGGGATGATTAAATTTAATCATCCCCCTTAATTTTCAAGATTGTCGTGAGCCTGCTGTATTATAGACAGCGTTATTTTCACGTCTGCCCACAGCAATTACTAATACAACAATCTCATCATCTATGACCTCATAAACCAAACGATAGCCAACGCTACGAAGTTTGATTTTATATCGGTTAGGATGCCCTGATAGCTTGTTCTTAGGAACTCTAGGATTCTCTAAGACTTTCATTAGTTTCTTTTTTAATGGCTGCTTAATACTGGGATTAAGCTTATTCCATTCTTCTAATGCTTCTTCTAAAAAGTCTAGCTCATAACTCATTTATATTTACTCGGATGCGTTTTTGGTTCGCACGAGTATCTGCAATTTGATTAAGTTCTAAGTCTTCTAACTGTTCAATCATATTTTCATACAGTTCAGCAGGGATACAGTAGAAAGCAGGTGTATTACGGTTGAGAATAGCAACAGCTTCACCTCTACCTGCTAATACGGTATCCATAGGACTTTTCTTTAGTTCAGTAATACTTGCAGTCATTCGTGCATGGATTAGTTGAGTCATAGTTAAGCCTTTATAGAATTAATAGATTGAAGTCTAGGTTGAAGCAGTACGAGATGATTCTCATGTTTTATCGTTTGAAATATTTCAATCAAATGTTTGAAATGGTTTATTAAAATTGTTTTTTTAGATAGTTTTTTTAATTTAAAGAAAGAGCTACTAAGCTTATTTAAAACAATAAAAAATTGTCTTTTATCAATAGCACGTCTATCAACAGCACTAGTTAAAACTTCTAAAGCTCTTTTTAGACTCCTAATTTGCCTAATAGATTCTAGTTTTCGAAGATTTTTTTCATCTAATTCAAGTAATCTATCAAGCTCTGTATCTATTTTATCAAACTCTAGATATAGCTTATCTAATTCATCAGAATCTCTTTGCAGATCTTCTAATAAAGCATCAAGCTCTAGATCTTCTAGTTCCGAATTCATATAACAATCCTCATTGTTAAATAAACATTAGCATATTATTGGTGCTTTTAAAAGACTTTTAAAGGTGCTTTAATGAGTGCTTCTATACTAGATATGTCACATCCATAATTATTAAATATATATTATTGATTTTTATGTATTTTTTAAATTTAAGTTTAGTCACTAGCCTAGGTTTTTTAGTTTTCTATAACGGCCATTATGTTAAATGAAGACAAAATTCATTTTGTAAACTATTCTATTACTATCCTTTTAAATAAATGATAATTTATTTAATTATTAACAACTTAACTGAATGATGAAATGCAATGGCCGGAATTACTGATAAAAGTATAAAAATCTTATGGGCAAATGCTGCTGGTCTTTGTTCATTTGAGGGGTGTAATACGAAGGTTACAGGTATTGCTGATGGTCCATACACTTTAGGTGAAATGGCCCATATAAAGGGGAATAAAAAAGGTTCAAATCGTTATGACCCTCAGCAGTCAGATATAGAGAGACACGATTACAATAATTTAATTCTCCTTTGTCCTACACACCATACTTTAATTGATAAGCCTGAAAATGAGTCTACTTACACGGTAGATTTACTCCATAAGATGAAGAAGCAACATGAAGAAACAATATTAGAAAAGCTAGTTAATAAAGAAATCAAAAATTTATGTGAATTAAAACATACAATAAACCAGTATTTAACCGATAATTATAATGCTTGGAATCAATATGGTCCTCTATCAGAAAGAGCACAAAGAAACCCTCAAAGTCAGCAATTATATGAAAATTGGATACAGGCAAGAAGTGAAATAATTGTACCTAATAATAGATTAATTTATGCCCTATTAAGCAAATATCGAAACCTATTTAGTCAATCTGATCAACAAGCTATTAGTGAGTTTATTTTGCATGTTGAGAGCTATGAGAGATGGATAACTACTATAAATTCATATGAATCTGTAGTACGTTTCCCTCAAAGTTTTAGAAATTTAATTCAAGGATAAAAGCATGGCAGCAGCTAATAAAGAATTCCCTTGGATGAGTTATTATGGAAACTATAATTTTTTCCTTAGAAAACTTAAAGTACATGATAAAGTTAATGAAATTAAAAGTATTGATGCTAAAAATGGAATATACAAAATACATTTATCAGATAGGTCTATAAATGTATTTATTTGTGAATGTTATTCTTTTGGGGTAGCAGAATACTATGAATTATTAGGTAAAATTGATGTAGAAATTGATGCTATTGTTATTAATTCTAACTGGTGTTCATATAGTTCTGATGTAAAAGAGCAATGTAAAGAATTGAGAGTTGGTGTTTTTAAATTTGGTGAATTTTTAGGTGCCATTAATCGTAGAGACTTTTGGAATTATGTTTCTCCAGATTAAATACAAAAAGAACAGAATCAATGTATGAAGAAGTTTTAAAACTATATGGATTTGGTTCATTTTTTAATATTGGAAAATCTACGTCTGACATAGATTTTGCTATAATTCATAGAAATACATCAAGACAATCCTGTGAAGAAGCAATTAGCTTGAAACAATTAATTTTAGTCAAAGTTCCTAATGCAGATGTGACAATGCTATCTGATAAGGAAGAAAGTGAAATGAATTTTATAGAAATAAGTAGAGCTAAATTATTAGGGAGCATTAACTCTTCAAAAATCAGAAAAGAATTATTTTACATATTGGATCAGTATGAAATTGATATAATTTAATTCTTCTAAAATTAACATAATACGAATTATGTTAATTTTAGAAAAACCAACATTACTTTTCTTAAGTCATTTACATCAAATCAATACCGAAATGGTGCAATATGGTAGCCCAAACAAGAAAAATAAGGGTGGTCATTACACAACAAATAGCTAGAGATAGCCAAAATCCATAACGTTGATAAAGTATAGGGAATGCTAAAAACATAGGTAATGTCGGCACCACGTACCAAAAGGTGTACCAAGCATGATTTGAAATTTTATGTGGGTCTTGATTCTCAAGTTTCATCCATATCAGCACAAGTACCGTTACAATAGGTAAGGCTGCAATTAATCCACCTAGACGGTCACTACGTTTAGCCACTTCTGAAATAAGTATGACCATCCCAGCAGTTAGAGCGTACTTAGCAATAAGCCAGACCATGTGAATTTCCTATAGGAAACAAAAATTCTATTTTATAGAATGTTTAAGTTAACCACATATCTTATTCAATCTATAGCTAACTAGATAGAAAAAAGTTTCATCATTCTATTGTTCTTTAACATAAGAGCTATTACATGAAATTAGCTATTATTTTTATGAAAATTAATTAAAATGCACTTGTTTAGTGCGCACTTACATAGAAAAGCTATTAGATTCTTAAAAGGCATGGTTTTTTTATGTGTAAGTGATTTCAGAATAACTCTAATGATAAAATTTTAGGTTCATCAATTTTTTGATTCTCCTAGTATGCAGAATAAAATAAGTAAGCCGGCAGTACCAGCATTAACGCTGGCTGCATTAGGAGTGGTATTCGGTGATATAGGAACGAGCCCTTTATATGCATTAAAAGAGAGTTTTCATGCAACTCGTGGGTTACCAATTAACGAGGTTAATATCCTTGGAATTCTGTCTTTAATCTTCTGGACTATTACCTTAATTGTTTCAATCAAGTATGTATTAGTCATTATGAAGGCCGACAACAATGGTGAAGGAGGGATTATGGCTTTATTGGCCCTAAATCTTCGCCAACAAGGTCTCTCTCCTCAAAAAAAACTCATCATCATTATTTTAGGTTTTGTCGGAGCATCTTTATTTTTTGGAGATGGGATTATTACTCCTGCAATTTCCGTACTTTCCGCAGTTGAAGGCATTTCAATTGCGACACCAGCTTTGGACCGCTTTATTATTCCAATCAGCATTGGAATTTTATTAGCACTATTTGCCGTTCAAAGACATGGTTCTGCGGTAATGGGAAAGTTTTTTGGTCCTATAACACTGATATGGTTCCTGTCTATTGGAGCCATCGGTATTAACAGCATTATTCAAAGTCCGTTTGTTCTCTCATTACTTAGCCCACATTGGGCTTTTCTGTTTGTAGTCAATAATCCTGTTATTTCATTTTTTGTGATGGGAGCTGTCGTTCTAACAGTGACAGGTGGAGAAGCCTTATATGCAGATATGGGACATTTCGGAATTCTCCCTATTCGGTTGGGTTGGTTTTTAATTGTTCTGCCATGTTTAATACTAAATTATGCAGGACAAGGTGCATTACTGTTACGAGATCCAAGCGCAATCACCAATCCCTTTTATTTGTTGCTTCCCTCAGCGCTTCTATATCCGATGATTCTTCTTGCAACAGCGGCCGCAGTAATCGCTTCTCAAGCTTTAATCAGCGGTATATTTTCCATGGCCAAGCAAGCAATCCAACTGGGATATTTACCACGCTTAACAATTTTGCATACCTCTGATTCAGAAATTGGACAAATCTATATTCCATTATTAAATTGGTTGCTCTTCATTTCTATTATTATCTTGGTACTGCTATTTGAGAATAGTAGCAGTCTAGCAGGAGCATATGGATTGGCAGTAACGGTAACCATGTTTTGTGACACGCTGTTAGTTGCATTTCTCGCTTATAGCTATTGGAAATGGAAAACATGGAAAGTACTTCTTTTCATTATTCCTTTTGTCTTTATTGACCTAATCTTACTGAGTTCTAATCTTCTTAAAGTGCTTATTGGGGGATGGGTACCTGTATTTATTGCATTTATAGTTTTCACTCTAATGATGACTTGGAAAAAAGGCCGGGAAATTTTACAGGCAAAATTACAGCAGGATACACTACCATTAGATATTTTTTTGGAACACATGGGTAGTTCAAGTCAGAACATTAGTGGGAATGCAGTATTTTTAACGGGAACACCACAAGTCGTACCTCACGCTCTTTTGCATAACCTGAAACATAATAAGGTTCTTCATGAACGTAACTTACTTGTAACAATCAGCGTTTCCGAAGTTCCTTATATTAATGAAGAAAATAGGGTGGAGACAGAGGTACTAGATAAGGGTTTTTATAGAATACGTTTAAATTACGGTTTTAAAGAAGAACCAGATGTACCTAAAGCACTAGAAAAAGCCTTCGATATATTAGGACTGGAATATAATTTAATGGATATAAGTTTCTTTATTTCTAGAGAAAGACTTATTCCAAGTATGTCCAATAAGATGTCTACTTGGCGTGAGAAGCTGTTTGTAGCAATGCAAAAAAACACCAGTCCGGTAAGCGATTTTTATAAAATTCCTTCTAACAGGGTTGTAGAATTAGGCAGTCAGGTTGAAATTTAAGATATTTCAATTTTAATTAGACACCTTCTTAGAAGGTGTCTATAAAACCGGTGGCTATTCAAATACCGCTCATACGAACCCTAGAGTCTATATCTAGTTTTTCTCTGTTAGAAACTATTTTAATTGGTGAATAACATGAAATGTAAGCCCAAAATAGTAATTTTATTCATCATCTTCTTTGAATAAAGATTCAATTTCATCCCAAGCGGGAAATTTATACTTTTTGGGTACAACTTCGAACTGTAAGCCCACACAATTAAGTACTTTTTCAAACAAGTCAAAAGAGCCTGTGAAGCGACCGTTCTCAATTTCAGAAATTGTTGTTTTATGGACTCTAGATTTTTCTGAAACTACTTTTTGTGTATAGCCTAGCTTTTTTCTTGCAGAGCGTATTTCTTGTCCAATTTCGCCTCTAGAAGCCATATGTTTACTTACTCCATATCTTTTAGGTCGCATTTTTATTCGCTATATAGCGAATTTTATCTAGTTTATACTTAATGTTCGCCATATGGCTAACTATACCATGAGATAAAACTAAATGAGCTTAGACGAAGAAGAAATGCGTGAAGCATTGGGAAAACAAATGGTTTCTGATCTATTAGAGATTGCTCAGCTTACCCAACAGCCTATTAAAGAAATGCGTTCGAATGCCAACGGTGTATTTGAAGAAGTAAAAAAGCCTGTTTCCGATCAGGATCAAAATACATCCTCAAAGTGAGTCTTTTTCTTTAAAAATCTTAATCATCATCTAAGAATGCGGTTCTATCGGCCTCTCTAGATACGTTGAATGAACTTCGTAAGAAGGATTAAATAGTCAGTTCACAAAATTGAACCTCTATGCCTTAAAAAGAAGGGCCTTCATAACTATGATCTTGCTCTCTTTTCTGTTCAGCTTTTTGTAAAACTTCTGGTTTTGGCTCTTGGTAATCGTTAAGAGATTGCCTCTTCAATAAAAATGCATGTACCGTCTGAACATCTTTCAGCACATACTGAAGATCTTGATTCACTTCATGACTCAGATCTGACAATAGCTGGGCGATCATCTGTAGATTAGTCACTCGATCAAATCCTGTTTTCTGTACAACCTCTATATACGCTAAAAAAATCTTCGCGGATTAAAGCTGGAGATTGTTCCGTATCTGTGTCTCTTAAGGCTTGAATCATCTGATCTTTCAGTTGCTGCATTTTTTCCAAAGCTCGTTCACGTAACACCTCTCGATCATTTTTCGCTGGTGATAAGGCATAGTACTCAGCGCGTAAAAGGTCTTTTTGGCACACATCATTGATCTGTACAGATGGCTTCATTAGTTCTGGCCCATATCCAGCAACAGCATGAAGAGTTGGAAAAACAAAATAAACGTTCCCGTCTCAAGAAAAGTATGCCGAGTCATAAAGCTCAGAAAGCTGTTATTGAACAAAGGAATTTAAATCCTGGGCTTGAGACTCTTGCAGTTAAAAACAGGACATTTAAAATGGTTTATCGCATAGACATTTTAATTGGTGAATAACAGAAATATAAGCCCCAAATAGAAATGTCCGCTTTTAGAATATGCACTTTTGCGATTATCGAAGCGGACGATTTGATATGTTGGTGTTTATGTCGGATAAAGAACTTAAACGATTATCGGTCTTGCAAGAAGTCTGTGATCAATACATCATCCAGTCCCAGGCTGCTCAGCTACTTCATATTTCAGAACGTCAGATCAGGTTCTTACTGCAGAAATACAAAGCTCCAAGCCCAGCTGCATTAGCCTGTATCTTTATCTGGTTGCCGTTATGAAATGTCAACAGACTCTAATCTACGAAAATACTTTTGGAAGCAGTTTTTAAAAAAGTTACGTAACTTAATTAATTAAGGAAGTTATTGATTAACAATCTCTTTAATTTCTTCTGGACTTTTGGAAGCCAGATTTTCTAATGCAATTCTTACAATACTTGATCTGTTAACACGAGCATTTTGGCTTTTGACTATCAGATCATCAATTAACTGATTAACCTCATCATTCAAAGAAAATGTACATCTAACAAATTTTTTTTCCTTCGTTTCTAAAGCTCTTACCCTTTTTTCAGCCCCCGATATGAATACTTCCGCTAATTGTTCTTCCGGAGATATTTCAACTTTCTTTTTTAAACCGTTTAATCCAGCCATGATTAAATTCCTAAAAATTCATTAGCAATATTTTTAATCTCTGCTTTTGCTTTTGGATCACTATTTACTTCAAAAACAGAAAGGCCATTTTCATCAGCATCATCATAGACATTTCTATTAGTTGTAATTGCATTTAACGCATTTATACCAAATGATTTACATGCATCTTTCGCATCTAAAATTCTCTGAACTTGTGATGGTAACGTCGGACATTGTGTAATAATTGCTCTTGCAATCAGATCTGGATTAACTGTTTTAGCTAATTTTAAAACTTGTTCCATATGTGCTAATGTTTTTAAATCCCTACGCTTTGGTCTAAAAGGCAATAACATAGGCACTGTTGCAAATAGGCTGCCATGATAAGCTAAATATCTTATTTATTTCGAGATACAGCAGATGAATCCCTTCCACGGTCGGCACTTTCAAGGTGAAATCATTCTTTGGGCTGTTCGTTGGTATTGTAAATATGGCATCAGCTATCGTGAACTTCAAGAAATGCTCGCTGAACGAGGCGTAAATGTGGATCACAGTACAATTTATCGTTGGGTTCAGCGTTATGCTCCAGAAATGGAAAAACGGTTACGCTGGTATTGGCGTAATCCTACAGATTTACATTCATGGCATATGGATGAGACTTATATCAAAGTGAAGGGGCGATGGACTTACCTGTATCGTGCAGTTGATCAACGTGGTCATACGATTGACTTTTACCTTTCCGCTAGACGAAACAGTAAATCAGCCTATTGTTTTCTAGGAAAGATTTTCAATACGGTGAAAAAATGGCAAATTCCACGGGTCATCAATACAGATAAAGCAGCGACCTATGGCCAGGCTTTATCACGGTTAAAGCGAGAAGGAAAATGTCCAGTAGATATTGAGCACAGGCAGATTAAGTATAAAAATAACGTGATTGAATGTGATCATGGCAAGCTAAAGCGGATCATCAGGGCCACATTAGGATTCAAATCGATAAAGACGGCTTATGCCACAATTAAAGGTATTGAAGTGATGCGTGCATTACGCAAAGGACAAGCATCATTATTTTATAACGGTCATGCTTTAGGTGAAGTGTATCTCGTGAATAGAGTTTTCGGAATTTAAGTGTAATTAACGTAGAAAAAGATAATTTAATTTCCTATTTGCAACAGTGCCGCATAAATTTTATTAATGCGCTAATGAACATTGGATTTTTAGAACTACAAGTTGATTAGATGAATAGTATAAACTTTAAAAATTTTGAAGAAGCAGGCCAAGATATTTTGCAGTTTCTTTATAACCGCTTCGGATTTGATTTATGGATGATTACCCGGGTAGAAGGCAAAGACTGGATCGTATTGCAAAGTGAAGACCATGGTTATGATGTGAAACCAGGACAAGTTTTTCAATGGGCAGATTCCTTTTGCTCTCATATGGTTAAAGGAGATGCACCGAAAATTTCTCCTCGTTGTGAAGATATTCCTTTATATGCTACGGCACCGATTAGCCAACAAGTCAGTATTAAATCCTATATTGGTCAGCCCATCCTTAATGAAGACGGTAGCCTGTTTGGTACACTATGTGCTATTGATCCTCATCCAAAATCTGAAACCATCACTCAAGATATTGCAATAATCGAATTACTCGGCAACTTACTGAGTAAAATTCTTCAAGCCGAACTTCGTCAAAACCAACAAGTTCATGAAGTTAAGCGTTTAAAGAAAAAAGCTTTCAGAGATGGCTTAACGGGATTATATAACCGTCGTGCCTGGGATGAGTTAATCGGTAAAGAGGAAGAGCGTTGTAAGCGTTATGGTCATCCTGCTGCGGTGTTTTTTATTGATATTAATAATTTAAAGCAAGTAAACGATAACTTGGGGCATGTTGTAGGAGATCAAGTCATTCAACAGGCTGCCCATGTGTTAAGTGATAGTGTCCGTAGCAATGATATTGTGGCTCGTTTGGGCGGTGATGAATTTGCCATTCTAAGCAGGGAAAATAATAAGGCCGGTGCAGAAAGACTTTTAAACAGAATCATAGATGCTTTTACACATACAAAAATTAGTATAGCGATTGGTTTTTCTATGCGTCAACCGAGCTGTGGACTGCTTTTAGCAGCGGAACAAGCAGATAAAAAGATGTTTGAATATAAACGTAAAATTAAATCGGAATGCTTTTAGATAAATGATTAGAGTATGCAAACACTTGTTTCTAAATAATAGATCTCTTTCATAATTCAAAAATGATCTTCTTTTTGATTGATATTCGTACCTCAGATTTCTTAGCACTCGGGCATAATCTGCGGATGAAATACATCGATTCAAAGCAGCTTTCTGCCCTAAAGTTCAGGCGATACACAGGCATTTCATGGTCAACCTTCTATCTAATGGTTGAGCAATTAAACAAGCATGTTAGAACTAGAGAAAAGCTATAGTGGCAAGAAAAAGAAGCATGCATTTAAAGTATAGACCATGATTTACTATAAAACGACACTGTTGCAAATAGAGATTTGATTCGTTGATGTGCCCTTTAAAAAGTGCTTAGAGATCGAAAACTCTATTCATTAGATACACTTCACCCTGAGGCTGACCCTAATAAAATGACAAAGCTTGTCCTTTACGTAGTGCACGCATGACTTCAATACCTTTAATTGTGGCAAAAGTCGTTTTTCATAGATTTGAGAATCCTAACGTGGCCCTGATGATCCGCTTTAGCTTGCCATGATCACATTCGATCACGTTATTTTTGTACTTAATTTGCCTGTGCTCAAGGTCTGGTGGACATTTTCCTTCCCGTTTTAACCGTGACAACGCACCTCCATATGTGGATACTTTATCCGTGTTAATAAATCGCGTAATTTGCCACTTCTTCATATTATTTAAAATTTTTCCAAGAAAATAATATGCTGATTTGGTATTACGTCTAGAAGAAAGATAAAAATCAATCGTATAGCCACGTTGATCAACTGCACGATACAGATAAGCCCATCGACCGCTAACTTTCACATAGGTTTCATCAATATGCCATGAGCTCAGATCTGTAGGATTACGCCAGTACCAGCAACCACTTTTCTATTTCAGGAGCATAACGTTGAATCCAACGATAAATAGTGGTGTGATCAACATTCACGCCACGTTCGACCAACCTTTCCTGAAGTTCACGATAGCTAATGCCATGTTTACAATACCAGCGCACAGCCCAAAGAATGATTTCACCCTGAAAATGCCGACCAGGGAAGGGATTCATATACTGAACCTTCAGCTAAAAGAGCATTCAGCTTACTATTAGTGGTTATTTGCAACAGTGCCAGTTTTCAGCTTTGACCAGTCAGCATGGGGCGATACATAGCGAAAAGTAAATTTAGTTTGGCGATTGAATTTTACTTTCTCGCTATTTGTTGCACAGCAAATGTCAACAGAGCCTAGTTTGGTGGTCCCGATGTATAAAAAATATTCTCAATAAGAGATTAATTAAATATAAGATTTAAATATTTTTGAAATAAAAGAGGGCGGTTCATATTTGAGCTATCTTTTCTTTTCAGGTAATGACAGACTGAATACGATCCCATCTTCAGTATTTTCAGCGCTTGCTTGCCCACCATGTAATTGCATAATAGAGTTGACAATAGCTAGTCCTAATCCACCCGTGTGTGCTTTTTCATGCCGGCTATCATCGACTTGATAAAAGCGTTCAAACAAATGGGACAGATGTTGTTCTGCAATCCATACTTTGGGCGTCAGAACTTCAATTCGAATCATGTGGTTTAATTCTTTGGCTCGTAGCATAATTTCACTATTCGCTTCACCATGTGCAATTGAATTACTGAGTAGATTTGCCAGTGCACGTTCTATTAATAATTGATTTGCAATCAGTTCCAACTCTGGTGCAACTTCAAGTTTAAAATGAATGTTTCTTTCATCAGCGAGAAAACTGAAGTATTCAACTAAGCCTTGCAGCATGTAATATACATTGAAGCATTGTTTTTCAACCACATAATCACCATGTTCTACGCGAGCAATGAACAACATACTTTCGATCATTTGGTTCAGACGCTCATACTCTTCTAAATTTGAGTACAGCACATTTTCTAATTCATGCAGCTCTCGTGGCCGTGAAAGTAGAATTTGTGTTTGTCCCATCAAATTGTTTAATGGCGTTCTCAGTTCATGGGAAATGTCTTCAGAAAAACGTGCCAGTTGCTGATAAGCAGATTGAATTCTTGCCAGCATCGCATTCATGGCTTGACTGAGTTCATGTACTTCAAGTGTGTTACTTTGAATTTCAATACGTTGATTAGACTGCGTTACACCGATTTTTGTCGTAGCATGTATCAGTTTTCGCATCGAATTTAGAATATAGCGGCCGGCAAGCCAGGCCATCAGTGTCGAGCATAAAATCCCGAGAACGCTGTATAAAGCCAGTTTTGACCGATATTCAGCAAGGACATTTTGCCCTTCAGCCAGTTGTTTACCAGCAATCAGTTGATAACGATCAGCATTGAATTCTAATTGCTTGAAGGCTAGTCGTGTCGAAGGATTATTTGCTTGATTATCTTGAAACTGGAGTGAAGATGAAAATGCTAAGTCGGGAATATGCACTTTTAATGGATTGATTTGAATGAGTTTGCCATTTTGATTTCGTAAAAGAAGTAAGTTGTCTTCTTGCCCTAGCATGTTTTCGTAGAGCTTAGGATGTTTGACCAATAGCTCAAAACTTTGTGCATCTTCCAGAAAAATTTCAATCCGTTCAATCCGTGCTGCTAATGCCTGATCCTGCTGGGTTTGGATCATGTTTTTCATATTGTGATAGGACAATAGGGCAACGCTGCAAAATACCACGCAGGAGACCAGACAAAAAGCGATACTTAATAGGGTGGTTAGGTTTAATCGGATGGTTTTTTTCATGGCAGCTCATCAAGTTTATATCCCATACCACGTACCGTATGAATCAGTCTGGGACTAAAATGATCATCAATTTTGCTGCGTAGTCTGCGAATAGCAACGTCTACTACATTGGTATCTGTATTAAAATTAATATTCCATACCATGGATGCAATTTGACTGCGGGTCATGACTTGACCTTGATGCTCCATCAACAGTTGCAATAGCGCAAATTCTTTCTGACTCAGCTCAATTTTTTGTCCATCACGCTGCACTTCATGTTTTAAACGGTTCAATACCAAATTAGACACTTGATAAGCCTCTTGTTCCATTCGTGGGACACGACGCAGTAGACTTTTGATCCTTGCCAGTAATTCAATATAAGAAAAAGGTTTGCTGAGATAGTCATCTGCACCAAGCTCAAACCCTTTGACGCGATCCAGCACATGATCACGTGCCGTGAGCATGAGTACAGGAATTTGACTAAAGGTTCTGAGGGTTTGTAATACCTGCCATCCATCAAGGTCAGGCAACATCACATCCAGTAAGGCAAGGTCAAACTTCTGTTGTTGTAAAGACGATAGGGCTTCAACCCCATTTCTTGCGATAGCGGTGCTGTACCCCGATTCATTCAGTCCCTTTGCCAGATAGTCAGCAATTTTGACTTCATCTTCAATAATTAAGATATGCATCTCAGTAGTTTATCTTCTTTTAAACAGATTTAGATTACAAATCGGTAATCTGATTGTCATGCCGAGTTGCATCATTTCTTTCTAAGATATGTCCAAGATCAATTGAAACACATTGCCACAATGAACTCTTTCTTTATAAAAAAGTCTCTCGCTGTACTGAGTGTCTCATTTTTAATGAACGCTTTTGCACATGCCGATTTAAAAACAGGCTACATCATGCCACTCGAAACTGCACAATTGATGGCTAAAAATGTCATGCATGCTTGTCAGTTGGAGGCGAAACCTGCTGCTGTGGTTGTGCTCGATCAGGGTGGCAATGTACTGATTAGTCAACGTCATGAGTCTGTTGGCATTCATAACTTGATTGCGGCACAACGTAAGGCATTTACGGCGTATTCGACCAAAACCAATAGCCTGGATTTTATGCGTAATGCGCAGAAAAACCCGGATGCGCAGAACTTGAACAGTCTACCCGAATTGCTCTTGCTCGGCGGGGGCGTGCCGGTTGTTTATAAAAATCAGCTTTTAGGTGCAGTCGGTGTCGCAGGTGCCGGTGGCTCAGTTCAAGATCATCAATGTGCGAAAAAAGGCATAGAAACAACCTTAAATACCCTTTAAATCAATTAACACTATTACTATTTGTTGGAGTCAATTTATATGAAAAAGTCAGTTTTATTTGCCGGTAGTTTATTTATTTCAAGTTGGGCAATGGCTCAAAACCCTTTGAGTGTGCACGTCCTGAACTTAGAAAATGGTTTGCCATCCTCCGATGTGAAAGTCACTTTGGAAGAACAGAAAAATGGTCAATGGGTTCAGATTTCAGAAGCTAAAACCAATCAACAGGGTCGTATCACCGCATTATTTCCAGAAAATAAGCCCTTCAATACAGCCCTATATAAAGTCACGTTTAAAACAGGCGACTGGTTTAAGCAAAATAACCAAAAGACTTTCTTTCCTGAAGTGCCTGTTATTTTTCAAGTCGATGGTTCAGTCAAACATTACCATATTCCACTCCTGTTGAGTCCTTATGGTTACTCAACCTATCGTGGAAATTAAACCAATTATAGCGCAGGGCTAATCTTATAAAGTTCGAGCTCTGCGCACTTTAATATTTTAAGCGCTGTGAATACCACCGATTTTGTAGACACTCTTTAGTTCGATAAAACGGCTAATTAACGGGGGGTTTACACTCGGTATCCAAGAGTTAATCCCTGGGTCATTACCATCATTACCCGCGGGACGGAGGAAGTTCACTGGCGAAAATGCCCGCAATACAACCCAAATATACAGTCTAATTGTCGGGTTGGTGGAGGTGGGCGAAACGTTTGGGAAGTTATGCGTCGTGAAACTCTGGAGAAAGGGGCTTCAGGTCAAAAACATTCAATATCGGGCATCCAGCCATGACCTGTTCCGAGCAACCTGATAATCGCATTTAAAGCTGAATATCATGCCGGCAACATTCGAAATTCAAATACAGGAGAATGAACTGAGTGATGCTCAGTAAGCTTTAATCCGACCTTCTGAATTTTACGCTCTGCTCTTCACACTTTTTTCACTTCAGTTGCACTATCTTAATGACAGAATCAATTAAGGCTTAAAAATGAATACTCTATTAAAGTCAATTGCGGGTACGGCACTGGCGATCATCAGCTTAAACTTATCTGTCACTGCTCAGGCGGAAACGACTGCACCCCAAGCGGTAGATAAAGTCGATATTCAACAGTATGCAGGTAAGTGGTATGAAATTGCACATTTACCGATGTATTTTCAACGTAAGTGTGTTGCCGATATTGCAGCTCAATACAGTGTAAACGCTGATAAAACGATGGGTGTTTTAAATAGCTGCCGTACTGCAAACGGTGAAATGATCCGTTCCGAAGGTGTTGCCTATCCGCAGAATGAAGGCAATAGTAAACTTAAGGTGAGCTTTTTACCTAAAGGCCTAAGATGGTTGCCATTTACTAAAGGTCATTATTGGGTATTACGCATTGACCCTGAGTATAAGGTTGCACTGGTGGGTGGGCCAAGCGACAAATACTTATGGATCTTGTCTCGTGAGCCTCAGATAGAGGAGGCAACTTATCAATCTTATCTGCAAACAGCACAACAGTATGGCTATGACATCAGCAAGTTAGTCAAAATGCCGCATTAACCTTAAAGAAAGCCCTTTGCCGAACTGCTAATCTCTCCTTTCACAGTTCGGCTTTTTTTATTCTGCTTCACATAAAATTGATATCAATGCGATTAAACTGCTTGAAAGAAAATAGAATATTTTGCAATTAGGATAAATCCATGTTGAACAGTCTGATGCGATGGGTTGATAGTTGGTCTATGCCTGGGCAGGCAGAAACGATTACGGCTGAAAATACTCAAATCCAGTGGCTTCGCATCTTGCCGTTTATTCTGTTGCACCTTGCTTGCTTAGCGGGGTTTTGGGTTGGGGTATCCTGGTTCGCAATTGGTTTTATGCTGGTCTTTTATCTGATTCGCATGTTTTCAATTACTGCATTTTTTCATCGCTACTTGTCGCATAAGACCTTTCAGACTTCACGTGTGATGCAATTTATTTTTGTATTACTCGGCACGATGAGTGCACAGCGTGGACCGCTATGGTGGGCAGCACATCACCGTTATCATCACCGTTATACCGACACCATCCAAGACCCACATTCATCCACACATGGGTTTTGGTACAGTCATGTGGGCTGGTTTCTGAATGAATATAACTTTGCTACCCGTAAAGAAGTGATTAAAGATTGGCTCAAATACCCTGAACTGATCTGGCTGGACCGTTTTAGTCTAATTGTGGTACTGCTCACTGCAAGTGGCATTTATGCACTGGGAGAATGGCTTGCCATGAGCTATCCTCAACTGGGCACGTCGGGTCTACAGCTGCTGGTATGGGGGTTTGTGATATCCACCGTTTTACTGACGCATGCCACCTTATGTATTAATTCACTGGCCCATCACTATGGCAGCCGTGACTTCGAGACAGAGGATCAAAGCCGCAATAATTTATTTTTGTCTATTATTACCTTAGGTGAAGGTTGGCACAACAATCATCACTATTATGCCGGCAGTACCCGTCAGGGTTTCTACTGGTGGCAAATTGATGTGACCTATTACATTTTAAAAATCATGTCTTGGTTCGGACTGGTCTGGGGTTTGAAACCGATTCCATCACGTGTGTATGAGGTCAGCAAAATTGCGCAAGCCAGAAAACAGAAAAAAACAGCAAAAAAAGGCGCTCAAAATATTCAATCTGGGGAATCATAATGAAAATTGCAATTATTGGCTCAGGTATTTCTGGGCTGTATGCCGCGTGGAAACTGGGCAAAGTGCATGAAGTTACCGTATTTGAAAAGAACAATTATTTTGGTGGGCATACCGATACCCATCAGCTCAATATAGATGGGCAGCAAGTCGCAGTTGATAGTGGTTTTATTGTCTTTAATGAACATAACTATCCATTGTTTTGTGCAATGCTGAAAGAGCTCGGCATACCCTCACAAAGTAGTGATATGGGCTTTTCCGTCAACAATCAGGTCACAGGGCTGCAATACAATCCTTCCAAAAAATCCTCTTTACTGCGACGACCACAAAACTTCCTGAAATCTGACTTTCGCATGATGCTGTCCGATCTGTTCAGGTTCTATGCAGCCAATAAGGATCTGAATGTTGAACAGATCGACGCAGGGCTCAGTATTGATGAATATTTAAATCAACATGCTTATTCGGAGGCCTTTCGTCAAGAGCATCTGTACCCGATGTGCGGCGCGCTGTGGTCTTGTCCGGTCGAGCAGGCTGGGCAGATTCCGTATAAATTTGTGGTGAGTTTTTTTCAGCATCATCGCATGTTGCAACTCAAGGACCGTCCATTATGGCAAACCGTGAAAGGCGGTTCAGCATGCTATGTCCGTGCGATCCAGAGGCAGGCCAACCACATTAGCTTCCGAAAGATCGGGGTTGAATCTGTATCACGTACCGCAAATGATATCTTGATTGAAACCAAACAGGGCACTGAACGCTTTGACTGGGTGGTCTTTGCCAGCCATGCCGATGATAGCCTGAAGTTACTCAAAGACCCTTCCACACGGGAACAGGAGGTATTAGGTAATTTTCGTTATCAGGCTAACCGTATGGTGGTGCACTCGGATATCAGCATTATGCCAAAATCCATGCATCAGTGGGCAAGCTGGCATGTACACGTCACCTCGAGTCAGGCATCCGAGCACACGCCGTTCCAAAATAGTGGTGTTCATTATGGCTTTAGTTACTGGATGAACAAGCTACAAAACCTCAACTGCAACACTCAAATCTTGGCCACACTCAATCCAAATTTTGCCATTGATCCGAAAAAGATATGGGTAGAACGACATTACCGTCATCCGGTATTTGATGCTAAAGCCATTGAGGCGCAAAGCCATTGGGCCGAGGTGAATGGTCAAAATCGCACCTCCTACTGCGGTGCTTACTGGGGATGGGGCTTCCATGAAGATGGGGCTCGCAGTGCCTCATGGGTGGTGGATCATTTGCTAAAAAAGGCTGGCCAAGCCGCTTAGGAGAGTCAGATGCGTATGTATCCACTGGCTGTTGCTTCTGCACAGATTCGCCATCGCCGTTATTTACCCAAATCGCATGAGTTTAGCGCACAACTGACTTACTTATGGTTTGATCCCGATCAAATTAAAACATTTTCCCAAAAATCCTGGCTCTGGTCCTCTAGCCGCTGGAATTTTCTGACTCTGGATGAGCGGGATTTTCTGGACATGGAATGTGGCTCGATTCGGCAGAAAATTTCCCGTCTGCTGATCAAACAAGAAAACTATCGATTAACCCATGCCGATGCAATACGGGTCTTAGCTTTACCGCGCACACTCGGTTTTCGTTTTAATTCGGTGGTGTTTTACCTGGTCTTTGATGCGACCGAGCAGCCCCTGTTTGTGCTCAGTGAAATTACCAATACACCGTGGAATGAACGTAAAGTCTATATCCATGATTGCAGGAAAAATGCAGTGGTACATGCACCATATCGGACGCATCAGTTCGACTTTCAAAAAGCCTTTCATGTATCGCCGTTTATGCCAATGGCGTTGGATTACCGCTGGCGCTTCAGCTTTTCCGATCAGCAGAATGTGATCCATATGCAGTTATTTGAGCAAAATGTACTGCAATTTGATGCGACCATAAATTTTAGCCTGCAGAGCATCACAAATCCTTCACAGCAGCATCGTTATGCTGTGTTTAAAGTCTTCGAACCCTTCAAGATGGTCATGGGAATCTATCTTAATGCCTTTCGTTTATGGAAGAAAAAAATTCCGTTTTACCCAAATCCTAAAAAAGATAAAGGAAATACATTGCTATGAAAACATTGTTAATGGGAGAGCTGAGCACACTACCTGTGGTACTGCGGCATTTACTGAAATTGCAGCATGGTCAGCTGATCTTTAAAGGGGTCTGGAACGGAATAGTGGGGGAAAGCAGTGACTTACATGCAGTGATTCAGGTACATGACACACGTCTCATGGATTTACTGTTCAGAAATGGGGTTCTGGGTGCAGCGGAAGGCTTTATTCTGGGTTACTGGAGCAGTGATGATCTGGTCAAGGTGATCCAGATTTTGGCGCGCAACCGCGATGTGCTGGACCGAATGAATCAGAATGCTGTGGTTAAGGCCAGCCAGTTCTTTTTAAAGACTTGGTATAAATCACGTAAGAATTCAATTGATGGCAGCCGTAAAAACATTGCCGAGCATTATGACCTGAGCAATGAATTTTTTAAGCTGTTCCTCGATTCCAGCATGATGTATTCAAGTGCCGTGTTTAAAGAGCCAAGCATGAGCCTGGAACAAGCATCAGACTATAAAAAAGAGTTGATCTGCCAGAAACTGCAGCTTCAGCCGATGGATCATCTGGTTGAAATCGGCAGTGGCTGGGGTGGTTTTGCCATTTATGCAGCCCAGCATTATGGCTGTAAAGTCACCACCATCACCATATCCAAGGCCCAGTATGAAGAAGCTGTGGCCCGGGTGATAGCATCGGGACTGTCGCATCGGGTCGATGTACAGCTGAAAGATTATCGGCTGCTAGAAGGTAAATACGACAAACTGGTCTCGATTGAAATGATTGAAGCCGTGGGCGAACAGTATTTACCGACCTATTTTAATAAATGCCGTCAGCTGTTGAAACCGAATGGTTTGGCACTAATTCAAGCGATTACCATTGAAGATGCACGTTATGAAAAATCCCTAAATACCATCGACTATATTAAGCGTTATATTTTCCCGGGAAGTTTTATTCCGTGTATCAGTGTGATGACTCAGGTGGCATCAGCACAAAAACTGCGTCTAAAGCAGCTTGATGATATTGGGCAAAGCTATGCAGACACCTTGAGTTGCTGGCGTCAGCGTTTTCTGGCACAGCGGGATGAAGTATTGCAACTTGGCTTCGATGAAAAATTTATACGCATGTGGGATTTTTACCTGTGTTATTGCGAAGGTGGCTTTAGAGAAGGTGTCATCAGTGATGTACACCTGCTGTTTGAAGCCAGTGCTTACTGAGTACCAATAAAATAGGGGGATACTGAGATGCTGCTTAATTTATTTTTAGTCAATATTTTTATTATGCTATGCAGCTGGATACTGGTCACCTATAACAAGCGTGCGGGACTGGTCGACGTTAGCTGGAGCTTTAGTATTGCACTGAATGTGATTGTAGCGGCTTGGGTAGTGGAAGAGGCCCCTGTGCTGGTACGGGTGTTTCTGGGACTGGCAAGTGGTATCTGGTTTTTAAGACTGAGCTGGCATCTGCTGCGTCGTTATGCCAATGAAACCAAGGAAGATACCCGTTATGCCAATATGCGCCGGGCTATGGGAGATTATCAGCATTTGGGGTTTTTGGCATTTTTCATCTTTCAGGCAGGTTTAGTGTTGCTGTTTTCCTATCCCATGCTGGAACTGCTGAGTATTCCAGCACAGCAGTGGAATGGATGGACAGTCGCTGCCGTTATTCTGGCTGCGATGATCATGCTGGTCGCATTGATCGGTGAGACGACTGCCGACCAGCAACTGTATCGTTTTAAGCTTGATCCACATAATCAAGGTAAAACAATGGATCAGGGTTTATGGAAATATTCACGCCATCCTAATTATTTTTTTGAATGGCTACACTGGTTTGCCTATCCAATATTAGGTTTAGCAGCAGGACTGTATGGACTTTGGGTTTATCCAATTTTGATGTGGCTGTTTTTGTACTACATCACCGGTATCCCATTTAGTGAACAACAGGCCCTAGCGCACCGTGGCGACAACTACAAAGATTATCAAAGACGAACCTCAATTTTTATTCCGTGGCAACCCAAAAAGTAGGTACACAGATGGATTTTATTATTCAACCCACCTTAAAACTGATTGAAAGTGGCAAAGTGCCCGATCAGGCGATTCGAGCAGCGATCCGCCATTTAAGTAAAAAACGCTTGGCACAAGAAGGGCGTTTTGATCCAGCTCTGGCGGCACAGCGCTATATGGATGTGTTGCAGATGCTTAAACACAGTGACATTGCAATTGAAACCGACAAAGCCAATGAGCAGCATTATGAGCTACCGACCGAATTCTTTCAGGCGGTACTCGGGAAGCGTTTAAAATATAGCGCAAGTTTATTTAACAGCAATAAAACCACGCTTGATCAAGCTGAAGAATTGGCTCTGGCAAGCTATTGTGAGCGGGCTCAATTACAAGATGGGCAGGATATTCTTGAAATTGGTTGTGGCTGGGGCTCCTTGAGTCTGTGGATGGCAGAGCACTATCCAAACGCAAATATTACTGTCGTGTCTAACTCGGCCACACAACGCGCATACATTCAGGAACAGGCACGGTTAAAACAGTTTGATAATCTGAATGTGATCACCTGTGATGTAAATGTACTTGAGTTGGCCGCTGAATCTTTTGACCGGGTGGTTTCTGTTGAAATGTTCGAGCATGTGCGTAACTATCAGAAGCTGTTTGAGAAAATTAGCACATGGCTAAAGCCAGAGGGCTTACTGTGGTGTCATATTTTCTGTCATCGTTTCCTGCATTATCCATTCGACGTCAAGAATGAGTTTGACTGGATGTCGAAGTATTTCTTCAGTGGCGGGTTAATGCCGGCGGCATCGACATTCTTGCATTTTCAGGATCATTTACAATTAGAACAGCATTGGCAATGGTCAGGTACCGCTTATGAGCGTACTGCAAATGCCTGGCTTGAAAATATGGACTGCAACGTAAATACGCTAAAACCTGTATTTGAAAAAACTTATGGTAAAGACGCGGCTGCCTGGTGGCAACGCTGGCGGATTTTCTTTATGGCTTGTGCTGAATTATTTGGCTATGAAAAAGGCCAAGAGTGGGTCATTGGACACTTCTTGTTTAACAAGAAAGTTCTATAATACTTTCATAGCGTTTAAATTAAAGATCAAGTAAGAGATGAGTTTATGTTTAAGCTGTTTCGAGACAAACGTGCTCATCCCTTAGGTGAGGTATTTAATCGTTATTATTGGTTGCAAATCGGTCTAATCGCCATGTCAGTCGTGATTGGCATTGGCTGTAGTGCCTGGGTCATTAAGGGCACTTTACTGAAAACCGCACTCGAACAGGAAATGTCACATTATTGGGAACGTTTGGAGCGTGATCCAAATGCAGAGCTTCCCGATACCAAGAACCTGTATGGCTATCGCTGGGATAGCAAAGCACCCGCGAAATTGCAAAATATGCAACTGCATGAAGGCGTAAGTCGTCATTTTATCGATGGCAAGGAGCGTATGACAGTCTATGGCGAGCGCAATGGACAGCATGTGTTTCTGGTTTTTGGTGAGAGTAATGTCAATAAACTGATCTGGCTGTTTGGACTTGCCCCCTTAATGGTGAGTCTATTTGTCTTGTACAGCCTGCTGTGGTGGTGGAACCGTCGTGCGCGGCGCTATTTTTCTCCGATTACTCGTCTGGCCAATGCACTGGAAAATATTGACTGGGAACATCAGAGCAAAGAAGCTTCGCCGTTTCAGGACATTAGCACCGATGCCAATATGGAAGCAGAGTATCTTAAACAGGCGCTGGAAAAATATCATCAGGTATTGAGTGAATTTATTAACCGTGAACGTGAGTTTACCGGTGATGTCAGTCATGAGCTCAGAACGCCATTAACCATCTTAAAAGGCAATGTACAGCTGTGTCAGACCCGTTATGGTGACAATAAATCCTTTACCCGCTTGCAAAATACCATCGAAGACATGCAGCTTTTGGTCGACACCTTATTGGCCATCGCACGTAACACCACCAATACCTTAACCGATGAAAATACCATGTTGTCGAATCTGCTGGATGAACTGGTGCAAGATTTAAACCCTGTCAGCCATGCCAAAGGTATACAAATTGATTTGCAAAAAGACCTGGATGAGCAGGTCCGTAAAATCTATCCATCGATGACCAAAATGGTATTTAGTAATATTTTACGTAATGCATTGAACTATTCTCAAGGTTCCGAAATTGATGTAGTTTTACAAAAAAATAAGGTACTCATTGCGGATAATGGTATCGGGATTCATTTACCCAACGATGCCAAAGTACAAGAGCTCTCAAATCGTCAGTTACAACTGCAGGTGAAAGGGCATGGTATTGGCCTGCAATTGGTGCAAAAGCTCTGTACGCAATTGGGCTGGCGTGTGGAATTATTTGACCGTCAGTACTATATCAGCACCCATCAGGATGTGAATTTAAGTCCGACCACAGGTTTAATTGTGGTCGTCTATTTGAATTAGGGCTGCTAAGGTTCTAATGAGACTTTGAGGCCCACACCGGAAACCGTATGAATGAGTTTTTGTTCAAACGGTTTGTCGACTGTTTTGCGTAAGTTATAAATATGACTGCGCAGCGCATCACTTTCAGGCTCTTCATCGCCCCAAAGCTCCATCATGATTTCCTGTTTGGTCATGACTTTGGGGGAATTACGCATCAGAAGTTTGAGTAGTTTAAACTGAATCGGGGGCAGTTCAATGGTTTGACCGGAACGGCTTAAATGCTGACGTGCAGGATCTAAAATCAAATCATGAATTTTGATCTGACTATTTGATACTTCGCCGAGTGAGCGTTTAATTAAGGCTTGGACGCGCATCACCAATTCATTAAAGTCAAAAGGCTTAACTAAATAATCATCTGTGCCTGATTTAAAGCCTTTGAGTTTGTCATCCAAAGTATCGCGTGCGGTCAGCATCAGTACTGGAATATCCATGCCTTGCTGGTTACGTAGCCACTCGCACAGCTCATAACCCGAGCCATCCGGCAGATTAATGTCCAGAAGCAGCACATGATAGGGACGCTGCTTAAGTAAATGACGTGCGGCATCTAAATTCCGGGCATGATCGACCACGAAGTCATGCTCTTCCAGGAACTCGCACAAGGTAGAGGCAAGTTCATAGTGATCTTCAACCATAAGCACAAAATGTTTAGACATAACCATGGCTTCTTAAATTAATTTAACAGTTGTTGCTTCAACTTAGCACTAAATGGAACGTTACCGAGCCAAATATTAAAATATTGCTGGGCTTGAGCATCTTGAATACGCCCGAGCACTCGCTGATTCAGGGAAAGTATTAATGTTTTGCTCGAATGCACATAACTGAGACGATAAAAGTCGCCTTTTTTGACTGGACGATATAACGCCGTCACTTGATGCAAAGCCGAGCTTTCATTATAGCCATTGATGTTCTTTTTTAAAAAATGTGTTGCTGCACGTTTAAACGCCCATTCCGGAATATTTTGACTATAGGCAAAATCCATTTGCATGCTTTGGCCTTGCCATGTTTGGGCACAGTTTTCCGCATAATAGTTGGCTGTGCCGACCTGCTTTTGTCCGACCAGTAGTTCGCCTGTACTACATTTCAGCAGTTTATTGGCAGAAGCCAATGGACTAATCACACATGTCATTAACACGCTCAAACTTAAGGTGATTTTTTGAATGGCAGTACCCATGAATATGCACCTCCTACATAAGGCAATGCACGGTATAGGCCATTTGCCGGATCCCAGAAGTCTTGCTGGAAAACAATTTTATTGTTGTCATTAACCTTTATTTCACTAATACCATAAGAGGCCATAGAACGTGTGCTGCCAAACATTTTAAAATCATAGGCCATATGCCAATGCACATAGGCAGAATCATGATAATAAGACGTATTTAATAGCTTCACGGTGACATTGCTAACGCGTTTATTCATACCTTTGAAGTGCTCAACCAAGTCACTACGCGATGAAAATTGTGACAAAGTATCATTAATAAACAGCTGGTCTGCATACAGAGAACTGGCTTTTTCTACAAATTCTGGCGTACCCAGAGTATTAAAGGTAGAGGTAAATCGCGTCCCAATCTCTAGGGCTTTGGCATCATCGAGTTTTATACCTTGGATGCTGGTGCGAGCCTGACTGTACTCTGAGGAATAGCTGGGAATACTTTTGCAGCCTGATATATACAGCAATGGCAGCGTAAGGGCTGCTGCTATCATTTTTTTAGCGTGTTTCATCATTCTGTCCATCTTCAATCTTATTTTGCTACTTTAGACAGGGTGTCGTGAATAGAATGTGAAGATGAAACGCGGTTGATAGAACAGAATACGGATTATGTGAAACTATGTGTCGTTCAATCACAAACTATGCATCGCAAATGACAAATCTTATTTCACCTGACATTTATCCATATTCTCAGCCATTATAATGTCGTATTTTTGCTCGACAAAATGTTGTATTTTTGCTAGTTTAAAGGTATCTGAAAACTGATGTAGAAGGGAGATGCGATGACAATTAAAGCCAAAATGCAAATGCGCATCAAACGCTCAAAACGTTATGTTTTTATGCGTGATGATTTTAATGACATTGCGAATTATGACCAAATTGGAAGAGTTCTGCGAAACTTAGTTCAAGAAGGTGAGCTAATCAAAGTGGGTTATGGTATTTATACCAAAGCAAGAAAAAATCACATTACGGGTAAAGTAATGCCAGCCTGTCCAGAAGGCGCGGATGCAGTAATTTTAGAGGCATTAAAAAGATTGGATGTGCAGGTTACGTTAGGTGAGGCTACGGAAAAATATTTATCTGGTCAATCCACCCAGATTCCAGCCTTTACTCAAATTAAAACTCCGCGTCGTTTTACACGCCAATTGTCTGTAGGTCGCAGCCAAATTAATGCCTGATCTAAGAAATCTGTTTGCAGATGTCGCTGACGCGCTGGGCATTGGTGCAACTTCTATTGTTGAAAAAGATTACTATGTTGTCGAGTTATTGAGACTATTACAGCCTCTAGAATTTGAAACGCATGATTTGGTTTTTGCTGGGGGAACTTCTTTAGCTAAAGCAAATATTCAGTTAAATAGGATGTCCGAAGATGTTGATATTAAAATAGTTCCCAAACCGGATATTGGATTAAGTCGCTCTAAAGCTAAAGTTGTACGTAAACAATTGCTTCATCAAGTCCAAGACAAAATTTCTCAATCTGATCTCTTTAACATTGAAGAGGAACCAGTTGTTTGGGATGAATATCGTTATATCGAATTATTAATTCGATATCCTCAGCATTTCAATCAAGCTCCCTGTTTACGACCATTCATTAAATTGGAATTAGTTGAAACAGACTTGCTTGAGCCTTTTGAATCTAGAAATATCACTTCGTTTATGTATGACTTGGCTAAAGAAGGGAAGCCCGTCGATGCTTTTCCCTCCGTCACAATTATCAGTACCAGTATCGAGAAGTTGATAGCAATTTTAAGGCGCACAGCAGCCTTGGCTAGAAATGCTGAAAGAGCTGATGATGAATCATTAGTTCGACATGTGTATGACTACTTTAAAATTACCTATGGTAAACCACAAGATTTTGTTTATTTAGGGCACTTAGCTACTAAAGTTATAAAAACTGATATTGAGCGTTATGGTGGTCAGCATACTCTTATGGTTGAAGACCCAATTGCTGAATTGTTATTTGGTTTAAATGAATTAAGTCGTAACCCACTATATAAAGCCAGGTTTAATAATTTTGTCGTTCCTATGGTATTCGGGGGTGAACAGATAACATGGCAGCAAGCCTATTCACATTTCCATGATTCAGTACAACAGATTTTCACTAAATTAGATCTATAAATATGGACAAGTAAGTAGCTCAAGTGCAATAGATTATTTATTTACAATCACTTTTATTACAACTAAATTTATCAAACTTTTTCAGAGTTTTTTCTTTGAACTCATCACTCATCACTCATCACTCATCACTCATCACTCATCACTCATCACTCATCACTCATCACTCATCACTCATCACTCATCACTCATCACTCATCACTCATCACTCATCACTCATCAACAATACCATTGTTCTGATACTCATCAAGCAGTATGGATATGATTAAATTACTTCTTAGTAAGTTGTTCAGAGATACAAAATGTTGATCCACCTAAAGTTGAATTTCTTAAACCTTTTCCTGAATCTTCTTATGAGTTAGCCTGCATATTACTGAATAAGTCGACCACCCATTCCTGTTCGTGGTCTACCAGTTATTTTATCCAAGTAGGCCCCTTATCAGTCACAACTCCTAATTCGATTGGTGTGGGTCAAATCAGACGATAGTTCCGAATCGGAACTTATGGACAACACCAAAGTCAACAGGCATACAGATTAAGGTGAAATAAAATGATTCGGATCTGGTTTGCAGTTATTGTCGTACTGGTTTTTGCAGCAATATATTTGGTGTTTAGAATAGTATTGAATTACCAATTACGCCGAGAGAGATTAATATTGGAAGAAGGAACTAAGAAACGTTAGAAAGATCTTAGACATTTTAAAAACCAAACCTATAGTGTTAGATCAAGAGGCAATTAAAATAGCGGCTGAAGAATTTATGCAGGCTTTATTATATTGGAAATCTGAGAGGAAAGTTAGGGAAACTGCCGCTCTCTATAGACCTGAATGGGTGAGCAAGCAATTCTAGACTCTATTGAATGGAATGAAAGTCTTATTGACCCAATAATAAAAGTATATCGACCTGTTTATGATGTCGCAATTCAGAGAGAAATCGATCAACCATTTGCTTTATCTAGGGCGTGTCATCAATTAAGCCAAATTATAGTTGAAGCAAGATAGATTGCTGACAAGAAGTTCTGAGCCAATTTGTCATAGCGCGTTGCAATACCTCGATACTGCTTGAGCTTGGCAAAGAAGTTCTCGATTAAATGTCTGGCCTTATAAAGATGATGGTCATAAGCACGCTGCTCAATCGCATTACTTTTGGACGGCATCACAACTTGACCATTGTCTTTATGAATCGGATCGATCACCCGATCCTGAGAATTGTAAGCTTTATCCATAAGCCAAGTTTGGCTTATGGATAAGTCCAGTAGCACATCAGCACCACTTAAGTCATGGGTCTGTCCAGCAGTGAGATGGAATCCTGTAGAATTGCCTAAAGCATCAGTACGGGCATGAATTTTGGTGCTTAAGCTACCTTTACTACGTCCGATTGCCTGATCTTTTTTTTCCAGCACTGTGTGGATGAGCACGCACAATGGTTGAGTCCAGCATGGCATATTCATTATCACTATCATGTGATAGTACTTCAAAAACTCTCTGCCACACACCTGTTTTAGCCCAACGGCTAAAACGAGTATGTATGACTCTAAAATCACCAAAGCGTTCTGGTAAGTCTCGCCATGGGATACCTGAACGGTACCGATAAAGTACTGCTTCAACAAATAATCGGTTGTCTTTTGCAGTTACTCCAACAGTGCCTTTCCGTCCAGGTAACAGATCTTTAATCTGTTCCCATTGATCATCTCGTAATGCATAACGTTTCGTCATAAAAATGATAATAAGGAATCGTCAGATTTTATCAACCTAATTGATGACAGACCCTAGTTATATTCATTCTTTTTTATGGGTTTTTATTGGAGTGAAGTGGATTATCTTGAAATTGATAAGCCATTGAAAAAATTAAGTGAATTAATGAGAGGTGGGTTATCCCACGAGGAATTCTGGGAAACAGATTATTATACAAAGCATCTTGTACCTAAAAAAGTACAAGAACGTATGAAAGAACTAAGAAAAATAGAAAAATAGAAAAATAGAAAAATAGAAAAATAGAAAAATAGAAAAATATTAATTTTATAACTTCTTTAATAGCACTTAATCAAAGAAATTATAGTGGTCTATCCGCTTGCATATCCAAAGCGTCTGGATCATGTGCTTATTACTGCTCGGAGAATGTAATGCATACGTCTAAAGTAAAAATCTTAGGTGCTAAGGCTGTTGATTTCAAACCTGATGACGGTTCAAACCGTCATTACGATCATGTTGCGCTTTATTGTGAGATTCCAATGGATCTTTCACAAGGTACAGCAATCGGTAACGGTTGTGAGACTTTCAACTGGCAGGATTCTTCAAACATTGCATTGTTGCGTCAATTCAAACAAAAAGACTTTCCAATTACTGCCGATATTACTTTCGATATGGTCACAACTGGTAAGTCCATCAAATACGTGGTTATGGATGTTCAGTTGCCACAAGTACCAGCTAAAACACTTGCTTAACTAATATAAAGCCTTTGTATATCAAATGCTTAATTTAAATATGTTATTCACCAATTAAAATGTCTATGCGATAAACCATTTAAAATGTCCTGTTTTTAACCACAAGAGTCAAGCACA
>NZ_JAFCTF010000018.1:0-29884 GCF_049895885.1 Acinetobacter sp. TSRC1-2 | reverse complement strand
TCTTCATAATCTCTTAATGATCTATCTTGCTCTTCGTCAGAGACAAGTTTCAACGCAATAAACTCAACAACTTAACCAAATCAGCTAAGTTCGTTTGCTGTATCGCGTCGGGATGCTGCGTATTCTATACAGTTTATTAAGGGACGCAACCCCTTATTTCACGTATTTGCAATGAGTGTTTGTTTTTTGGGCCAATCTGCTAAAAAAATTGTATTTTTACTCGTTTTTTAATCGTATTTATAAAGAATCTACTTAAATAGATTTTTTTGAACTGATTTTTATTATGGGTCTAGCATCTATATTATTATGTTTACCACCTTAATTTCCCTCGCTAATCTGTATTTCAACTTTTCTAAATTTGACGCAAATTCTTTCTAAGAATGAATTTACCTAGAAAACTGTAATCAGGAATGGACTGGTTTATATTTTTATCAGGTTATTTAGTTCATTGTAGACAACTAAAAAATTAAAAAAATCAATGCAGTCATTTTTATTATCTACGTACCGGTTTTATATAAAGTCACTCATTCATTTCCAAACACCTCATATATACTTTTCTAAAATTTCCTTTTTTCAGCTATGAAAACCAGGGTCTGTTGAGAATTAGCTATATAAAGAGGCCAAGTTTATAACCGCATAATGGGTAGATACATATTTACAAATGCCCAATAGGCAAAAATGGAACCTTATTGTCTTGGGAAAGTTACAGACCGCGAGCGTAGCAGCCCAAATAACAGGTTATTCTTGAAGCAACACTCTGGATCGCACGAACAGGTAATCCATGGCGAGATTTGCCACCCGAATTTGGAAAATGGAATACTGTCTTTAAATAGTATCGGGACTGGGTAAAAGCTGGCGTGTTTGAAAACATTTTTGCAGCAGTCAAGGAAGATGACTGATATGGAATACGCCATGATTTATGGGACTATTATTCAGGTGCATCGTCATAGTTAAGGTGCTAAAGGGGACTTATCATCAGGCTATAGGCAAATCAAAAGGTAGAATGGTCACTAAAATTTTGGCTTTAACTATCAGTCTGGGAAACTTGGTTAAATTCCGTTTAATGTTGGGGCGATACCATGATTTAGCTGAAGTTGAGCCATTAATTGAAAATACAGATTTTCACACATTATTTGCAGATAAGGCATTTAATGTGGATTGGCTGTTAAAAGAACTGGATGATTGAGGTGCAAAGATAATGATTCCAGCAAAAGCCAATTGTACCGTTCAGCGTATATTTGATCGCTGAATGTATAAATAGAAGCATTTGATCGAAAATTATTTTTACAAATTGAAAGAATTCAAACGTATTGCCATGTATAGCGCCAAAACAGATTTAAGTTTTACTGCCATAATTTATCTGGGTGCCAGCGTAATTAGTTTTCGTTAATTCTCGACAGAGCCTAGTTTTTCATGATCTTAATTTATGAATTTAATTGTTTATATACCCATTCCAAGAAATCAGTTTTATTTCTTAATGAAGGTGATAAATCAATATTTACTATTTTACGACTTCTAAACATCATAATAATTTTAGAAGGCGAATCAAATCTTATTCCAGCTTCATGAACTTGATGCATTTTAGTAGAAAATCTAATAATTTTTCCTGATTTTTTTACTTTAAATCCTGGTCGTATAACAAGAAAATTGTAGACTTGTTCTAACAAGTGAAAATTAGCATTTTTATCCATCTTATTATCTACTTAGAAGCAAATAATAGAGGTTTAATATGCCCCCACTTATTAAAAGCGATTTATTAAATAAATGTTAACCTAGACCGCTCCTGTTAAAACCGATTTAATTATAGGGTTAAGTTTACTTGTCTTTATCCATTGAGTGAGGTGAAGTGGTTTTATCTTGCTGGGAAGTATCAGTATCCTGTTTCTGACATGCAGTTAAACCCACCACTACTATTAATCCAACTATCATTAGTAATTTCATTGTTTATCCTTATATTGTTTGAAAATCAATAATATAATAATTACTCAGTTACACCGTTTAATTTTACAACACAACTGTAAAAGCCCATCTTTCGATGAGCTTCTAAAGTATGAATTTTATCTATACTTCTATAATTATAATAAGAAATTAATCCTAACTTGTATGGCTAATTTTTTTATTAGCGGGAAAATTATTTAAATTTAACTCCTAAAGTTAAAGGTTTAACCATAATTGAATCATTCATCTGGCTATTTCCACTATTATTTCACTGGGATCATCAAGTGCTGATAGGGCGTTCCAGACCACATTACGTACGGAACAGCAGTGTCCGGTTGAGCATGCTTGGGGTACATCTCATAGAAACGGGGTTCTGCACCGACGATCATGACATGAGGGCCAGTCTTGATCCAATGGTTACCCGCGGTAGGTTTCTTGGCATAGGGATCAACATTACTGGCATCCGTACCCCCTGCCAGCATATACATAAAGCCGACTTTACCCACTGCAGGTGGTTTCCAGGCTTCTGCCCAATCCAGAGCTGCCTTATCCATGCACATCGGGTCTGGACCCGGAGTAGTCGGATTATCAGGCATACAGGTAAATCCATTATTGCCTTTACGCAAGGTGCGCATTTTGCCATCCGCATCTATAGCTACGATAGTGGCCGCTGCTGCTACTTTTTTTGGTGCAGCACTCATTGCACTGGCGATGGCACTCTTATCTGCTGCAGAGGAAGCTCCTTCTGAGCTAGCTTTAGCCGCCAAGGGTTGGTCAGCTGCTAAAGCGGCGGATGCAGACAGCGCAACCCATCCGGCAATAAGCAATACTTTGGGAAAATTCATGGCATGTTCTCCTTGTATCATAAGTAAAAATACCTGGTATGCATGCGGATCAATCCCGACAATCGACACGACAGCTGCTTGTAAGGTGTGTTCTAAAGCACATACCCTTAAAGGCTGCTCGCTCCTCAATCTAAGGTTCCGTATGCACCAAGAAAATGAACGCTTATAACAATTGTTTCAAGATCAACTACAGCTATTGATAGATTATATTGACCATATTGGCGAACCTATCCCAAATTCGATTGCTTAATTCTCTTGTACATTTTGTAAAGAATATTCTTATTCCAGGCTATTATAGTGGTGACCAGATCTACGTGAAATCAGTGACAATAACGATTATGTTATGACGCGGTCATAGTGTTCTTGCATATTCTCCAAATAGAAGATTGCATTCTTAACATCTAAAAGTTACATAGCCTATTTACCAGAGAGCTAAAAACGTAATGAAGCATAGCTATTCTTCTGAATTAATTACTTTTTAATCATATTTAATTCTTACTTCAATAGGATGTACCACAATGCACAGATTTCATAACAAACAAAATTATTAGGACATAATAAATTACATACCAAAAAAGCTGTATGACCAAAAAATTATATAATATTCAACTAACTATGATAACTCGAATCCTGTTTAAGCCGATCATTCCATTACTTGAATGGTTGGCTTGTTTTGATGGCATAATTGGTAAGCACATAAAGATGCATAAATTCCAGCTAAGTATCCTTCAATGCTTCTAACTTTACTGCTGACCAAATTATATTTCCCTTTTAATAAGCTAAATAAAGTCTCTATTTTATTGCGTTGTTTTAAGAGGTATTCATCTGCTTTGGATAAACTAACAGTTTGTATGTTTTTACGGTGGTAAGTAATTAAATCAATGTCTTGATTCTTCAATTTGATTTTAATTCTTGGCTGATATAACCGCGATCAGCATAGAGTTCGGCTTTCAATCCTTTTACTCACTGTTCAAGCATTTTAATATCTGCTGTATGTCCATTTGATAAGCTGTTCCGACAATATCTCCTGAACGATTCATGATTAAATGCAGCTTATGACCAAAGAATCATCCCATCGAGCTTTTACCGCGTGTTGCAATCGCTGCTATGGATTTATACCTTTGAATGTGCTGATTTTTACATACAGGCAGCGTGGTTGATTTGATTCATAAATGACTACTTTGACGATCTTTTACAAGGCAAAATGTAAAGCATACAGTGCCAATTAATGTACTCTGATGAGATAAACCATCCGCTGGTAACACGGTAAGCATCTAAATAAATGACTTTTATTGTATTTTAATGAGTAAAATAAAGCTTTAAAGTTATTGAATTGTGAGTATCTATACCAAATGGCAATGAATACAAGTTCTGCAATGCTTAACAGAGAAGAACGTATTCTCAAGCATTTTTTACTTTACTTTAAAAAGTTTTGACAGGTTGATTCAAATTTCTGAAAAAAGTCATCAATAATGCAAAACAAGGATGTATGAGCCATATATAGCGTAAGCAACATGATGGATGGAAATGTAAGGGGTGTGGTAACTTCCTAATGGTTTTCAGCCATTTTTTTCACCTCAATTTCTTATCCGCGATTCGCGGTTAATTAATAAACTTTTATCTAAAATATCAAATCTGTTCTTTTATAATAATTATGGGCAGTTAAGGAATACTCTTGCTCAATTAGGATAGATGTAATCTTAAAGAAAACTGGGAAAAAGAAATGTTGTAATATCAAATACAAATTTTTTATTAAGATTAGAAAACTTAAAAATAGTGACTTAATAGACCAATATTTTTCCCATTCGGATCGATTCGTAAAGCTAGACCATTGATATCAGAAAGGCGGTACTGTTGCTCTTGCAGCTGTACTTTTTTACACATCACATCAGTAAGTGACATATCTTTGTCCCACTTGATTAAACTTATTTAGTGGGTCAAATTGTCTCAAGTTTGACCCAAGCAAAGCAAAAATAGGGTCAAATGGTCTTGGAAAGAATCAGACAATAAAAAGCCCTTAAACATTAAGCTTAAAGGCTTTTTTAGATTCCGATGGATTTCTTCGAAAAGAATTTTGGGGTGGCGTCAATTGAACTCAACTACCAACATATTCATTTTAAAGCTAT
This sequence comes from Acinetobacter sp. TSRC1-2, assembly GCF_049895885.1. Taxonomy (NCBI): domain Bacteria; kingdom Pseudomonadati; phylum Pseudomonadota; class Gammaproteobacteria; order Moraxellales; family Moraxellaceae; genus Acinetobacter; species Acinetobacter sp. TSRC1-2. The sequence continues at coordinate 24,975 of NZ_JAFCTF010000018.1, read as the reverse complement.
TTTATTGAATAAAAAAATTCATTGACCCAATTTTGAACCAACTTAGATTTAGTGCATTGAATCACTTTAAAATCTTGTTCAAATCCAAATTCAGGATTTGAAATAATAATGGTCTTGCCATTCAGGATCGCTGTGATTTGCTCTGTACTCAAGGTATTCCCCTCAATTGCTAAAGACCCTTGAATCGTTCGAATACGATTGGCTTTTCGCAATTTAAGGCTATCTTGGATTTGGATTAATGCAGTCAAACGCCCTATTGATTCACTAATTTGTGCAATCAAGTGAATAATTTTAGAGGTGACGTATAAGGCGGTTGATATTTCATGCCATTCCTAATTGATGTAAAAACAAAGCACAGTTGATTAAACTCTAAAATATTAATATTTCATAGCTTAGTGAGTAATATCTGCTATCAACATGCTTATCTTTTCTGAAACAGTGAGCTAACTAATCTCTATTTCTTTTAAAATAAGCCTATGCATTCTCGTTAAAATACGTAGATTTCTTCATTACAGGGCAGCATTATGTTTATTCATGCCGACTTTTCACAACCCGTCATCATCAAGCCAGAGGATTACCATTGGGTGAAATCTCCAGGAGGTGAAGTCGATAGAATGATGCTTGATCGTAGGCGATGAGAAAGCACGTGCAACTAGTCTTGTAAAATACGCACCAGAATCTGCCTTTCCTGAACATCAACATCCTTTGGGTGAAGAAGTCCTCATATTGTCAGGCATTTTTACCGAGAATGCTGAAGATGATTATCCGGCAGGCTGGTATTTACGTAACCCCCATCATTCAACTCATCGGGTTTCCAGTAAAGCAGGTTGTTTAATCTTTGTGAAACTGATGCAAATGACTGAACATGAGATAGAGTCCACCCGAATTAATACCAATAATCCAGCGAATTGGAAGCTTACCGAACATCGGATGATATGCCCGTTATTTCAATCGGAACATGAGCAGACCTATTTAGAAAAGCTAAAAGCTGATCAAATTTTCCTAGAGAAATCAGAACAAGGGATTGAATTTCTAATTATCAAAGGTCAATTATTTTGCGGCACTGAAATATATCCAGCAGGTTCGTGGGTCCGTCTTCCCATCAATAGTGCTGCTAAATTTCAGGCAGGTCCATCAGGCGCAACTCTTTATGTCAAAACTGGTCATCTACAACATGCCATAGATGTATGGGTGAAATGAACAATAATGTGTCTTCAAAATGAGGCAGTCTCGTGTCTAGAATACTGGGAGCAGTCCACCATTTGATGCTTGATTGGTAGTGTTCAAAAATCTGTGTCATTTCAATAAACTGAATCACACAGGAAATAACACATCATGGCAAACAACTTTGATTTCGAAGCAGCTTTAAAACAATTACAGTCAGGACAACCCCTCACTGGTGAAAATGGTATCCTGACACCACTGATCAAACAGCTGACCGAAGCGGCTTTAAATGCTGAAATTGAAAATTATCTAGAAGAAAATCCTAAACCAAGCAATCGCAGGAATGGCTACTCTCGCAAGACAGTAAAATCATCTTCCGGTTCATTTGAACTGGAAACACCTCGTGATCGTGCCGGTGATTTTGACCCCCAACTCGTCAAAAAGAATCAAACCAAATTGCCTGAAGAGATCGACAGTAAAGTCATCTCACTATTTGCGCTCGGTATGAGCTACCGTGATATTCAAAAACATATTGCAGCTATGTATGGATTGGATATTTCCGAGAGTGCCATTACCAATATTACAGACAAACTGATCCCTGAAGTGCGTGCTTGGCAGCAACGTCCTCTCGATGCCGTCTATCCCTTTGTGTGGCTCGATGCCATCCATTATAAGATCAAGCCTTTATATCAACAAAGCCGTTTATACCGTACTGGGAATACCGAGGGCCATAAGGAGTTACTAGGCCTGTACCTGTCAGAAAGTGAAGGGGCTAATTACTGGCTCAGCGTACTCACAGATTTACAGAACCGTGGCATACAAGACATTCTGATCGCCTGCGTGGATGGACTTAAAGGCTTCCCTGAAGCAATTGCTGCAATCTTTCCCCAGACAGAGGTTCAGCTTTGTATCATCCATCAAATCCGCAATAGCTTACGTTATGTGGCCAGTAAAGATCAAAAAGCCTTTATGGCTGATCTGAAACCTGTTTACCGGGTCAAGACACCAAGCAGGCAGCTGAAATAGCTCTGGATGAACTGGAAGCTAAATGGAGTAATAAATACGAGAAAGTCATTCGATCATGGCGTGATAAATGGCATTTACTCAGTGCCTATTTCAAATATCCGAAAGTGGTTAGGAAGCCGATTTATATCACCAATGCGGTTGAAGCAGTACATCGTCAATTCAGGAAACTGACTAAAACCAAGGGGGGCTTTCCCGAATGAAAATAGCCTGCTGAAATTACTGTATAGTGGCATTCAACAGGCTTCTGAAAAATGGACAATGCCAGTAACGAACTGGGGGGCAAACCATCACACAGTTATCGGTTTACTTTAAAGGCAGACTCGATGAGATAATTCAACTCTAGTCAATTCGGCTGACACAGAATTTTGAACGCTCTCGCTTTCACAAATAAAATATATAAATTTCAATATTAAATATTAAATATTAATCACTTGATCAATGTAAAAATTTATCAATTTCTCTTTATCTGGTACTGATTGCTTACAACAGTTTGAACTTAGAAGCAGAGCAATACCATAGGTAATACTCCAAATATAAGAAAAATAATCACGAACAGAAAATACACTTCCCACCAATTTTAAATGCTCAACTGTAATATCTTTCATTTTAACAATTCTTTTTTCACGTATAGCATATAACTCATCAAATAAAGATTTAAGCTTTCGTTCCTGATTAGTAACTTGCTCCTCTATTGTGTGAAACTTAATTGTTCTATTTGAATTATTCAGATGATACAACATAAAATTCGACAAAAAAACCTTTATATCTCTACTGTAATTTACTGAAATATCCAACAACCGTTTTTCGTTTTGAATTAAAAGCTCCAGATATATTCGATTTTTACTCTTAAAATATTTATATATTGTGCCTTTTGCCATATCTACTTCTTTTGCTAAATCGTCAATAACAATATCCTGATAATTATCAATTATAAGCCTTTCTGCTGCCTCCAAAATTTTTTGTTTGTTTAATATAATTTTCTGATTTTTTACTGAATTCATATAATTTATCCCTGATAATTTTTTCAAAATTAGGGTTATTTTAGTCTAATAGATCCTATCTGATTTAGATAAAAAGGGCAGCTCATTAGAAGACCTATCCGCGTTCCGAATACTACTAAAAGAGCTTCCCCCTTACTTTGCAACTAGATCATCTAAAGAGGCTTAATTTCATAAAAAGATAGAATCCACACTAAACTAACTTCTACTTAAAATTATTTTAAAAATCATAAATTGCTGTGAAATTCACACGATTATCTATGCCTTTTTGATCATCAAAAGTTTTTCGTTCACCATACATATATTCAATACCCAAATTAATAGGTTTAACCGGGTTATAGAACATATTAATCCAACCTTCTTTTAACTCTTTATTTTGAGTTAAATCATTACGCACCAAATCGGAAAAATGATTATCTGTATTTGCTCGCATATAACCAAAGCCTAAAGTAGAACGGATTTTAGGGGTAATTTTCTGTGTTAAACCCAAAGTCACCACATCAAATTCATTGGGTTTCATCTCACCATTGACATCAAAAACATAGGCATAATTAGACCAAAGTACATTCTTGGTATCGCCTTTAATGTGATTATAATCAAATCGAAGTAGCGTATTTTCTGCCACTTGATATTTGCCGCCCAATGCCGCGCCCCATGCCAAGAAATCATCACTCCCTTCATGATTTGTGGCTTTTTGCGTTAAAAACAGACGTCCTGAAAGTGCAGAACCATTATCAAACTTATAGTTCAGCCGGCCTACCGCAGAAGGAAGTTTCAGTTTCGCCTTAGCATCCGTGGTAAACCCTTGGGTACCTGAAGTTGTTACTGTTTCAGCTTTAGAATCCTCTAAGCTAAAGGCAAGATTCATATTTTTATCTATGGGATAGCTGAATTTCACTTGTGGAACACGGGTTAAAGAACCACCCACAGAAAGTGAGGCATCTACAGTTTCAGGGAAATATTCAATTGCGTTGAAGTTTGACCAGGTTTGACCAATGAGCCACTGATCATAAGTTAAATAGGCATGACGGATACGGAAGGAATCCCGTCCAGCTCCTCCAAAAAAGTCCATTTCCACTTTACCGCCAACGCTGTGCTCACCTATTTTAGGGGTTTTAAAATTGAAGCCGAATCGCGTTGCATTCAAAGTACTTTGAAATTTATCAGAATTATTGCCTTCATTTACTGTGCCTTGTAAGGGCACAGCACTAATATAGTTATACATGGTGCTTGGCCCTTTGAATTGATAGCTTGCATCTGCACGCACATTTCCATATAGCTCAAATTCAGCACCGCCTTTTGTCACCAGCTGCTTGAGATCAGTTTTTAGAGCTGATTTTTCTTTCAATATTGGCAGCTCGGCAGAAATTTTTTCACTGGCCTGTTTTTGCTGCTGCATTAAAGTCTGCAGTTCTTGAACTTGCTTTTGCAAATTGGCCACCTGTTCTTCCAGTGTCATTGCTGCATAGCTTGAAGTCGTAATCATTAAAATGGCTAGACCAAGCGTAGGTTGAGCCATGTTACCTAAATATTTTTTCATTCTTAAATTCCATTTTTATTCTAGATTTATCAAATTTTCCTTATTGAAAATCTATTTTTGACGATACAGCACTCCCTTGATAAATATCAGCAGCGATATTTATCAAAGAAAGTTTTTCATTCATTCTTAAATCTAACGCTTTTTATACTTTTGCACTTTGCTGCAACAAGTCACGAAGTTTAAATTTTTGAATCTTGCCTGAAGGTGTCATTGGAATGTCGTCCCAGACTTCCAAACGCTCTGGCAAATATTGATTGGCCAGATTATGCACTTTCAAGAAATCGATTAGATCCTTTAATACAATTTGGTGAGCACCTTCTTTTAGCTTCACAATTGCACAGGCTTTTTCGCCCATTCTTTCATCTGGATAAGGCACTAAAGCGACTGTGGCAATATCTGGATGTAAATAAATTAATGATTCAACTTCGGCAACTGGAATATTTTCACCGCCCCGAATAATCACATCTTTTTTACGACCCGCAATACGGATATAGCCCTGCTCGTCCTGGTAGGCAATATCACCCGTATCGAACCAATCATCTTCATTGGTTTCATTCAAATGTGGGCGTTTCAAATACCCGCCAAAATTCGAACAACTACGAATCATCAGTGTGCCCGATTGATGCGGTGGTAATACCTCACCGTGATCATCCACAATTTTAACTTCAACACCAGGAAGTGGAATTCCGTCCGTATTAAATGAACGCTCATCATCATCTTCAGGGCGAGTCGTTGTTACAGCCCCACACTCCGTCATTCCCCAAGCTGAAATGACTTTAACGCCCATGTTTTGACGTGCTTTTTGAACCAGCGTGCTTGGAATTGGCGCACCCGCACATAGGAATAACTTCAAGCTATCTAACGATTGATGAGTATCTAATACCGCTTCAGATAAATCATTTAAAAATGGGGTAGAGGCCATGGTAAAGGTAACTTGATGCTTATGAATCAAATCAATGGCAGTATTTACATCCCAAACATCCTGTAACACGGCTTTAGCTTTTAACAAGACCGGCATAATTAAGCCGTACATAAAGCCTGTTTGATGTGCCATTGGCGAACCCATAAAAATCACATCGTCTTTGCTCAAATGTAAACGCTTGGCATACGGTACAATATTGGAAAATAAGGTATTCGCTGAATGCATTACACCTTTGGGTTCACCTGTAGTACCTGAAGTAAACACCAGTTGAGCAATATCGTCAGCCGTAATCGTGACATCATTTAAGGTATTTAAGATTTGCGGGTCATTATCCAGACCGTGATTGAGTAATAATTTTTCAAAACTATTCTCACCCTCTCCACCCACTACTACGACGTGCTCTAGGCTTTCAATATTTTTTTGTAGTTGATAGGCCAGTTTTTCATGATCAAACTTACGAAAGACTTTAGGTACAATGAACACTTTACTTTCAGTATGTTTCAACATAAATGAAAGTTCGCGCTCTCTAAAAATTGGCATCAGCGGATTAAGGATTGCGCCTATACGACGACAAGCGATATACAATAAAGTGAACTCCCACCAGTTGGGTAACTGGCAAGAGACAATATCTTGCTTTTGAACACCTAAACGCTTCAGTCCCAAAGAAATCTTATTGGCAGTATGCAGCATTTCCCGATAGGTAAAGCTTTTTTCAGATTGATCTTCAGTTTTATAACTGACCAATGCTACTTTATCAGGATATTGCTGTACCGCTTCATTCAATGACTGAAGGATGGTTTTATTTAACCAATAGCCTTGTTGCAACATTTCTTCCCGACGTGGGGGTAAAAGAACCGCATCGAAATCCATTCCATAACTCCAATTTTATAATTATCCAATTTTTCTCTTTGTTAAATCACACAACAGACGTCAGCCATCAAATTGCAGATCCAAATTCTCCAGATTGCTCAAATCTCTATTTGAACAATCTAAAATAATGATTACGATGCGTTCATCTTAGGCCGGTACCGCTTTGCGTCCTGCTTTTTTACGCGCAATAATAGTTTTCATGATTTGTGCTGTACCATCCCCAATCTGGAAGCCCAGTACATCACGCATACGTTGTTCCATCACACCACGGTCATAACCGGCATGACCAAAGGTGAGCAAACATTGATGAATCACGTCATAAGCCAGTTTCGGTCCCCACCACTTACACATCCCAGCTTCTGAAGTGTGCGGTAAGTCATGATCTTTTAGCCATAAGGTTTGCAAGCAGAGTAAACGTGCCGCTTCTACCTGAGTTTCATACTCGGCCAATGGATGTGACACCCCTTGGAAAGCCGTGAGGGGCTGGCCAAACGCTTCACGTTGTGCCGCATATTCCCAGGCTTCATCCAAACTGACACGAGCTACCGCTAAAACCTGTAAACCAATCAAAGCACGTGAAAAGTCAAAACCTTGCATGACTTGGACAAAGCCCTTATTTTCTTCGCCCAGACGGTGATTGAGTGGTACACGCACATTATCAAAGAAGATTGAGCCACGACCAATGGCGCGTTGACCATGACAATCAAAACGCGTGGTGCTAATTCCGGGTAAATCCATAGGAACCAAGAGTGCCGTCACACCATGTGCGCCATCCTCAATTGAACCGGTACGGCCAAAAACCACAGAAGCATCGGCTTGATCGGCAGCGGAAATAGAGGTTTTTTCGCCATTTAAAACATACTCATCACCATCGCGTTCAATTTTCAAACGTAAATTGGCTGCATCTGAACCACCACGCGGCTCGGTCAGGGCAATCGAAAAGATAGCTTCACCTGCGGTGAGTTTTTTCAGCCAAGGCTCCGCCACTTCAGGTTGCCCATGTTCAGCCAGAATCTGGCCATTTAAGGAAGCAAGCAGATTGATATAGGAAAAGCTTAAATCTGCTTTGGCCACTGCCTCGTGGATAATACCTGCAGCTAGACGTCCCATCCCCTGACCGCCGTACTGTTCAGGAAGTTCCGGCGCAATAAAACCCATTTCACCCATTTTCTTAACCAGGTCACGATCAAAGACTCGACTTTGATCGCGCTCTAAAAAACCCGGTGCAATAAATTTTTGTGCAAATTTTTCAGCAGTTTCTGCTAAAAATTCTAAATCTTCGGTAATGTAAGGATTTTTACTCATGTGACTACTCCTTACTTAAAGAACTTACGGAATTCTGGTTTACGTTTTTCTTTCAGTGCATTCACACCTTCACGTGATTCTTCAGTGTCGTAATATAGTTTCAAGGCATACATTCCCATGCCTGCAATGCCTGCCTGATGCGCTGTGTCCATATTGAAACTGCGTTTTGCAATTGCTAGCGCGGTTGGACTACGTTCACACAGTTCTTCCCCCCAAGCTTGTACTTCGGCATCCAATTGCTCTGCTGGAACACACTTGTTGGCTAAGCCAATTTCAACAGCTTCCTGACCTGAATAACGACGACACATATACCAGATTTCACGCGCTTTTTTCTCACCCACTACTCGAGCAAGGAAAGCTGTACCATAGCCAGGATCCACTGATCCCATTTTCGGGCCAACTTGACCAAAAATCGCTTTCTCGGAACAAATAGTTAAATCGCAAATGGTTGCCAATACATTACCACCACCAATCGCATAACCTTGTACCCGTGCAATCACCGGTTTAGGTACATCACGAATTGCCGTATGCATTTCTTCCATCGGTAAGCCAATTGTGCCACGACCATCATAATTGCCATTGTGTGCGGATTGATCTCCACCCGTACAGAATGCTTTTTCACCCGCACCTGTGAGGACAATTGCCCCCACGTCACGGTCATAACCAGCCTTATTAAGTGCGCGGATAATTTCATCGCAGGTTTGACCACGGAAAGCATTCATTTTTTCAGGACGGTTAATCGTAATCCAAGCAACGCCATTTTTTACTTCGTATAAAATATCTTCAAAATTCATTGTCTTTTCCTTTCCTTGAAAACTGCAATTTACAGTTCGATTTTATTTTTCATTCCTGCTAAAGGCGTATAGGCCTTAACCATTCATGGTTAAACCGCCAGATACACTCAATACCTGACCGGTAATAAAGCTTGCATCATCACTTAAGAAAAAGGCGATAGATGATGCAAGATCATCAGGCTGACCTAAACGGCCTAACGGAATAGCGCGAGTGAAAGCCTCACGAAGTTTTTCTGGATTTGAAGCACCTTCAGTCACACCAGCCAATAAAGCCGTGTCTGTTGGGCCTGGGCAAATAACATTTACGGTAATGTTATTACGAGAATGTTCACGGGCTAAGGTTTTAGAAAAAGCAAGCAAGCCACCTTTACATGCAGCATATACAGCTTCACCGGATGAACCTACACGCGCAGCATCAGAGGCAATATTGACAATGCGTCCCTTATTGCGCTCTACCATGCCTTTGAGCACGGCATGATGCATATTCAGCATGCCCACCAAATTAATCTGAATCAGTTTTTCCCATTCATCTGGTGTAGATTTAATAAATGGTTTAAAAATGTCCCAACCTGCGTTATTTACCAAACCATCAATTGCACCAAGTTCAGCTTCAGCAATAACAATCGACTGATCTACAACTTCTTTATTGGTGATATCACATTGCACTGCAAGTGCTGTGCCGCCAGCATTTTTAATCTCGTCCACAACGCGCTGCGCAGCTTCCAAATTCATATCAAATACTGCAACCTTGGCACCCTCTTGGGCTAAGCGTTTACAAGTCGCACCACCAATGCCACCCGCACCGCCAGTGACAATAATTACCTGATCCTTGAGCCCTTTCATGCTGATATCCTTTTTAGTGTTATTCAAAATAATGATTCTTTATTCATATTTCCAACATAGACAAAAAGAAAAATAATTTCAATTATCAAATATAATATTTCACCATACGAAATATAAATAAAACCTAAAATAAAAACTTAAACCATTGTTAATTATAAATTTATATAAAATAAATCCATCATAATTGTAATATTTAGTTACATATATTAATGGATTAATAATGATGAGCTAAAACTTCATTTCAAATTGGCTTTAAAGCTTAAATAGATATAAAGAAATACGGCTTATTTTTGTTATATATTTTGCAGTACGAAATTTTATTACCAACAAACATGTAGCCCAATAATGAAAGAAAAAATAAAAAAGGCATTACATGTTTATGTAATACCTTGGATAATAAAAGTTGAGTCAAACCGGCATATTGCCTTCATGAAACAACAATAAAAATGTTTTTATATTTTTTCTATTCTGCATTAATTACAAAATGCAGCGATTCCAGTTTGTGCACGACCTAAAATCAAGGCATGTACATCGTGAGTACCTTCATAGGTATTCACCACTTCCAGATTGACCAGATGACGCGCTACGCCAAATTCGTCACTAATGCCGTTTCCGCCAAGCATGTCACGCGCCAGTCGTGCGATATCCAGCGCCTTGCCGCAGTTATTACGCTTGATCAGTGAAGTTCCTTCAACTGATGCAATGCCTTCATCTTTCATCCGGCCAAAACGCAGGGCAACCTGTAAACCCAAGGCAATTTCAGTTTGCATGTCAGCCAGTTTCTTTTGAATCAGCTGATTCGCAGCCAGTGGACGGCCAAACTGTTTACGGTCCATGGTGTATTGGTGTGCGGTATGCCAGCAAAATTCTGCAGCCCCCATTGCGCCCCAGGCAATCCCATAACGGGCGCTGTTGAGACAGGTAAATGGACCACGTAAACCGCGAACTTCTGGAAATGCATTTTCTTCAGGTACAAAGACATTATCCATCACGATTTCACCGGTAATCGAGGCACGCAAGCCGACCTTACCGTGAATCGCTGGAGCAGAAAGCCCTTCCCACCCTTTTTCCATAATAAAGCCGCGGATCTCGCCGACATTGCCCTCTTTGGAAACCTCTTTGGCCCACACTACAAATACATCGGCAATCGGGCTATTGGTAATCCACATTTTTGCGCCGGATATGCGATAACCGCCGTCTACCTTTTTGGCACGGGTAATCATGCTGCCCGGATCGGAACCATGATCCGGTTCAGTCAAGCCAAAGCAGCCGATATATTCACCTGTTGCCAGTTTTGGCAAGTATTTCTGTTTCTGTTCTTCAGTACCAAATTCATTGATTGGCACCATCACCAGCGAGCTTTGTACACTGGCCATGGAACGGTAGCCCGAATCAACATATTCAATTTCACGTGCCACCAGACCATAGCTAACATAGTTCAGCCCTGCACCGCCATACTGTTCCGGAATGGTGGGGCCAAGCAGACCCAGCTCGCCCATCTCACGAAAAATTGAAGCATCGGTTTGTTCATGACGGAACTGTTCCAGTACACGCGGCAACAATTTGTCCTGGCAATAGGCATGGGCAGAATCGCGAATCATGCGTTCTTCTTCAGTCAATTGCTGCTCGATTAAAAATGGATCTTGCCAATTAAATTTTGCTGGTTTCATCGAGGTATCCTTATCTTTATTCATTTCCAAAATATTAATTATTTGACAACTCAAGCAGTTGCAGCTTTAATCATGTCACGTGCAATAATAATTTGCTGAATTTGCGTTGTGCCTTCATACAAACGGAAAAGACGTACATCACGGTAAAAGCGCTCTATCGAATATTCACTCATATAGCCTGCACCGCCATGAATTTGCAAACAGCGGTCTGCAACACGGCCGCACATTTCCGTGGCAAACATTTTTGAACACGAAGCTTCGGTACTGATATTTTCACCTAAATCACGACGTCGTGCGGCATCTAACACCATACATTTCGCTGCATAAATTTCAGTTTTAGAGTCGGCCAGCATGCCTTGAATCAACTGAAATTTTGCAATCGGCTGGCCAAATTGCTTACGTTCAATCGCATAATTTAAAGCATCGTCCAGCATGCGTTCCGCCATGCCTGTACTATAAGCGGCAATATGCAAACGGCCCTTGTCCAAAACTTTCATAGCAGTTTTGAACCCGACACCCTCAACACCACCAATCAATTGATCTTTATGCACTCGGCAATTATCAAAGATGACATCACAGGTATATGAACCTTTCTGCCCCATTTTTTTATCAATTTTTCCAAGTGACAAACCCTCTGTTCCAGCTTCAACCAGGAAAGCAGAGATGCCTGAAGCACCTTTAATTTCAGGATTGGTTCGCGCCATAACCGTAAAAGTCTGCGCTCGCGGAGCATTGGTAATAAAGCGTTTGGTGCCATTTAAAATATAATAGTCACCCTCTTTAACCGCTGAGGTTTTTAAGGCTGCAGCATCGGACCCTGAATCTGGTTCAGTTAAGCAAAATGAACCAATAATTTCACCGCTGGCATAACGCGGAAGATACTTCTGCTTTTGCTCATCCGTGCCATCGATAATAATACCACTTGAACCAATCCCGTTATTGGTGCCAATTAAAGAACGAAATGCAGCTGATGTATGCCCAAGTTCAAAAGCCACTTGAACCTCTTCCTCCATGGTAATACCTAGACCACCAAACTCCTCAGGAATGGTTAAGCCAAACAATCCCATTTCCCGCATTTGTTGCACAATATGTTCTGGAATAGCATCCGTTTCATCCACCTCATGCTCTAAAGGTCTTAACTCATTTTGAACAAAATCACGTAACGTTGATAACAATTGTTCTAACATCTGTTCGTCACGAATCATTTTTTCCTACTCCATTTGAGGGTTAGATTTCCTTAAATATTTTTCAATATTAAATTTTATTTCATTATGCGAAATACGTTATCAATTTAATCTCATCCTGACAATAGAAACCTAGCAATTCATACAAATTTTTCTTCATAAATTTCTTAAAAACATCTAAATTGTATTCATATTTGGATTTTAGATTGAATACCGCACAAAACTACTCTAAATTAACCGTAGAATTAAATTTTGCTATACGGAATTTTATTAAAATGAATCAAAATTCAATTGTCAGTGTTGACTATGCTATTCCCGCAGTTGCCATTATTAAAATCAATCGTCCTGAAGCCAAAAATGCCCTCAATACTCAAGTGCGAAAAATGCTTTCCGAAGCAGTTGCGTTACAAGCGGATAATGCTGAGATTCATGTCATTGTCATTACAGGTGGTGATGACGTTTTTGCTGCTGGGGCAGACTTAAAAGAACTGGCGGAAGCCAGCGCTATGGACGTGTATTTACGCCGAGCTGAACGCTATTGGCAAACCATTGCCAATTGTCCAAAACCGATTATTGCCGCAGTAAACGGTTTTGCCTTAGGCGGTGGCTGTGAACTGGCTATGCATGCCGACATCATCATTGCAGGTAAAAGTGCTCAATTTGGCCAACCTGAAATTAAAGTTGGTGTCATGCCCGGTGCGGGCGGTACACAGCGCCTCGTTCGTGCTGTCGGAAAATTTCATGCCATGCGCATGATTATGACGGGTTGTCTGATTTCAGCAGAAGAAGCACACCATATCGGTCTTGTTTCACAAGTTACTGAAGATAGTGAAACCTTAAATGCCGCATATAAAATGGCGCAGCAAATTGCCCGACTGCCACCCATCGCGCTAGAACAAATAAAAGAAGTGGTATTGCTCAGTGAAGATATGCCTTTAAGTGCAGGCCTAGCCCTTGAACGTAAATCTTTCCAGCTTCTTTTTGATACACAGGATCAAAAAGAAGGCATGTCAGCCTTTTTAGAAAAACGCAAACCCATTTATCAAGGCAAGTAATTAGGCCTTTATCAAGCAGACTCACATTGGATTGACAAGCATTAGGATCACCATATGAATAGGGACATCGAAAATATCGGCATTATTGGTGCCGGAATCATGGGAACTGGAATTGTGCAAATTGCGATACAGTCCCAGCACCATGTTTATCTCTATGATGCACAGCAAGGCGCAGCGCTAAAAGCGCAATTAAAGCTTCAAGACACTTTAAACAAGTTGCTCCAAAAAAATAAAATCTCTAAAGCTCAACTTGATGAAGCTTTAATGTATTTACATATTGTTGAAAATATTGAACAACTTCAGCAATGTGATTTAATCATTGAGGCAATCGTTGAAAAATTAGCAGTTAAACAGGCTTTAATGAAAAAGCTTGAAGCAATTGTCGACCCACAGACCATTCTGGCTTCAAATACATCTTCCCTTTCTATTACCGCGATTGCCTCTGAATGTCAGTACCCTGAACGGGTTGCTGGGTATCATTTTTTCAATCCCGTTCCCTTAATGAAAGTGATTGAGGTCATTCAAGGACTGCATACCCATCCTGAAATTCTAGAAAAATTAGCAGACCTCGCTCAAAAGATGGGGCATCGACCTGTCCACACCAAAGATACCCCGGGGTTTATCATTAATCATGCTGGCCGAGCCTACGGTACAGAGGCACTGAAAATTTTAAGTGAAAATACGGCCTCTATTTCTGAAATTGATGAAATTCTTAAAACATCACTGGGCTTCAAAATGGGGCCTTTTGAATTACTGGATTTAACTGGCTTAGATGTATCCCACCCTGTAATGGAGTCTATTTACAACCAGTATTATCAGGAACCACGTTACTGCCCCAATGTACTGACGCAGCAAATGCTGACAGGCAAAAAATTAGGCCGTAAAACTGGGGAAGGATTTTATCGTTATCTAGATCAAAAAAAACAAGAATTCACAATTAAACCGCGCTATGTGGCCAAGCGTAATGAAATTAAGAAAGTATGGTTATACACTGATTTTAAAGATGATTTCGAACGCTTATCACACTATCTAAACCAACAGCATATTCAGATTAATCATGAAGAAAAACCAACAGCCACTGATCTGATTATTATCGCCAGTTATGGAGAAGATGCAACTCACAGCGCCCTACGTTTAGGGGTAAATCCTGAACAAGTGATTTGTATTGATATGCTTGGAAATTTTGAGCAAAGCCGGACCTTAATGCCAAGCCTTGTCACAAAGCAAAAACTGATTGAAGCTGCGCTACATATATTCACCCAAGCAGAATGTAAAATATTTGTAATTGAAGAAAGCCTCGGGTTTATCACGCAACGCGTTCTCGCGATGATTGTCAATTTGGCTTGCGATATGGCGCAGCAACAGATAGCCAACGTGGAGGATATCAATGAAGCCGTCAAACTAGGACTGGGCTATCCGCATGGCCCAATCGAATGGGGTGATTTAATCGGTCGAGAAAAGATATTGCTCATTCTTGAAAGAATATCAACCATTAGCCATGACCCACGTTACCGCCCTAGCCCTTGGCTACAGCGACGTTGCAAGCTGAATTTATCACTTATGCATCACGCATAAAAACACAATCCATATTTCAAACAACTTCCAGGAAAGAACCCGATGAACGCTTATATTTACGATGGTTTACGCACACCGATTGGCCGCCATGCAGGAGCTCTAGCCAGTATTCGCCCTGATAATTTGGTTGCGCATGTACTTAAGTCCTTGGTGCATAAAACTGGCATTGATGCAGCAGATATTGAAGAAGTGATTTTAGGCAACACCAATCAGGCAGGTGAAGATTGTCGTAATGTTGCACGCAATGCACTTTTAGTTGCGGGACTTCCAGTCACGGTTGCTGGCCAAACAGTCAACCGTTTATGTGCCAGTGGCTTAGCAGCGGTAATTGATGCCGCTCGCGCCATTCACTGTGGTGAAGGCAATCTATATATTGCAGGTGGTGTAGAAAGCATGTCACGTGCCCCTTTTGTTTTAGCCAAAGCTGAATCTGCTTATAGCCGAGATGCCAAGATTTTTGATACCACCATCGGCACCCGCTTTCCGAACTCGGCTTTAATTCAACTATATGGTAATGATTCAATGCCTGAGACAGGTGACAATGTGGCTGAAACTTTTGGCATTAGCCGAGAAGAGTCCGATCGCTTTGCGGCATCCTCACAAGCCAAATATGAACAAGCCAAACAAGAAGGCTTCTTTAAAGATGAAATTTTAGCTGTCGAAGTTCCTCAGGGACGTAAAGCACCACCAAAAATTATTGATGAAGATGAGCATCCTCGCCCAGCTTCAAAATTTGAAGCATTACAAAAATTGAAGCCACTATTTGAAGGTGGTGTCGTTACGGCTGGCAATGCATCAGGCGTGAATGATGGCGCTGCGGCTTTGCTGATTGGTAGTGAAACCATTCAAGAAAAATATGGTATTCGCCCTCTCGCTAAAATATTAGCTTCAGCATCTTCTGGAATCGAGCCGCGTATTATGGGTGCGGGGCCAATTGAAGCCATTAACAAAGCACTCAAACGCGCTAATCTAACTTTAGATGAAATGGATATTATTGAAATTAATGAAGCATTCGCTCCTCAAGTTCTATCCTGCCTAAAAGGTTTAAATATTGCGTTTGATGACCCTCGGGTCAATCCAAATGGCGGTGCAATTGCCATTGGTCATCCATTGGGTTGTTCAGGTGCGCGCCTTTCGCTCACCGTTGCGCGTGAATTACAACGCAGACAGAAAAAGTATGCTGTCATCAGTCTTTGCATTGGTGTTGGACAAGGCTTGGCGATGGTAATTGAAAATGCTCAGCTTACTTAAATTCATTATGATCCAATCAAACCAGAGTTAAAAAACTTGAACGCTATACAAATACCGATGAATAAAATGTTCAAAAGTTTTGTATAGCGAAATTTATTGCTATGATAAGCACAAATTGATTTATTACCCATTGGAACACTATGTATCATCAAGATGACAATGCTCCAGAGCAAGTAGAAAAAAAAATAAACTTAGATGAAATTCGGCTTGATCCTATTTCACACATTCATCGTGAAAATAATCCGCAATTTATTGCTTCATTGGCGCGTGGATTAGAAATCCTGCGCTGCTTTACCGCATCAACACAAATTCTAGGCAATCAGGAGTTATCTCAGCTCACTGGCTTACCGAAACCAACCATTGCACGTATTACCAATACTTTAGTATCTTTAGGTTATTTAAAACAATTACCCAATTCAACAAAGTATACGCTGGATACTGGTGTACTGGCATTGGGCTATGCTTCTCTATCTAATATTTCAGCACGTATTCATGCACGCCCTTATATGGAAGAAATGGCTAAATATGCGCAGGCACCTGTCGCAATGGCAACCCGTGACCGCTTAAACATGTTGTATTTAGATGTGGTACAAGCTGAATCTAATTTAACCATGCGTCGCCCGATTGGTTCTACAATTCCTTTACACAACACAGCAATGGGGCGTGCTTGTTTGGCAGCGATGCCTGAAAATGAGCGCAGTTTTATTATGGAAGCGTTAGCGAAACGTCATAAAGAAGAATGGCCAACGGTGAAGCGCGCCTTGGAACGCTCTTTTCATGATTATCAAAATTATGGTTATTGCCTATCACTGAGCGAATGGCACAAAGAAGTAAACTCTGTCGCAGTTCCAATGATTCACCCCATGCATGGTTTATTAGTCTTTAACTGCGGCGCACCAAGTTATTTAGTTGACCAAGAAAAGTTGGAAAATGAAATTGGACCGCGTTTAATTTATATGGTGCAAAACATTCAAGAAGTCTTAAACGCTTTATAAGCTGAAGCGAACGAAAGCCAATGTTTACATCTCCCTAATCATTGGCTGATTTTAATAGCAACGGTTTCTTTAAATCCCTTTTCCATGCAAATTTGCTCTATGTACCGCAGATATAATTCACAAATAAAATCAGTAATAAAAAACCAGTCAGAAATTTCTCTGACTGGCTCCCAGTTAATCAGCCTGCTTACCTTAAACAAAGGCTTTGTTTCTATAGTTGAGATGCTAACTCTGGAACAACTGTATTCAAATCACCCACTAACCAGTAATCCGCTACTGCGTTGATTGGTGCTTCTTCATCCTTGTTGATCGCAACGATCACTTTAGAATCTTTCATCCCTGCCAAATGCTGGATCGCACCGGAAATACCGACAGCAATGTACAGGTCAGGCGCAACGATTTTACCCGTTTGACCCACTTGCATGTCGTTAGGAACGAAGCCTGCGTCCACTGCAGCACGTGAAGCACCTTGAGCAGCACCGAGCTTGTCCGCCAACGGATCAAGGATTTTGTGATAGTTTTCACCTGAACCCACACCACGACCACCCGACACCACAATACGGGCAGCGGTTAATTCTGGACGTTCAGATTTAACAATCTCTTCAGAAATAAACGTAGAGATGCCAGCATCCTGAACGTCGCTGACCGCTTCAACTGCTGCAGAACCGCCTGTGGTCGCAACAGGATCAAATGCAGTACCACGAACCGTGGCAACCACAACAGATTCCGAAGATTCAACCGTTGCAATGGCGTTACCGGCATAGATTGGACGTTTGAAAGTCGTTGGGCTTTCAACAGCAATGATATCCGTGATCATGCTGACGTCTAAAAGTGCAGCCGCGCGTGGCAGTACGTTTTTACCATTTGAGGTAGAGGCAGCCAGGATATGTGAATAACCTTTACCTAACTCGGCAACAAGTTTCGCTACGTTTTCAGCCAACTGGTTTGCATAAGCCGCGTTGTCAGCAAGTAATACCTTGCTTACACCCGCAACTTGAGCCGCCTGGTCAGCAACGGCCTGAGCGCCAGAACCCGCAACCAATACAGTGATATCACCACCGATTTTTTGAGCTGCAGCAACAACGTTTAAAGTTGCACCGTTTAGTGCTTTATTGTCGTGCTCAGCGATAACTAAAATACTCATGATATTATCCTTCTGTATTAGATCACTTTCGCTTCGTTTTTAAGTTTTTCAACAAGCTCGTCAACAGATTTCACTTGTACGCCAGCTTTACGCTCTGCTGGTGGCTCAACTTTCACTGTTTTAAGTTTAGTCGTCGCTGAAACGCCATAATCCGCAGGAGACTTCACATCAAGCGGTTTTTTACGCGCTTTCATGATGTTTGGAAGGGCCGCATAACGTGGCTCGTTCAAACGCAAATCCGTGGTGATAATGGCAGGCAGGTTCAGTTCAACCGTTTGTAAACCACCGTCCACTTCACGCGTAACTTGAACTTTATCGCCAGCAACATTCACGACAGAAGCAAATGTACCTTGACCGGCACCCAGTAAAGCACCCAGCATCTGACCGACCTGATTCGAGTCGTCATCAATGGCCTGTTTACCGAGAAGGATCAGTTCTGGTTTTTCTTGTTCTACAATGCCTTTCAGGATTTTAGCCACTTCAAGTGCACCAATCTCATCAGCAGTTTCTACCAGGATACCGCGATCCGCACCCAGCGCCATGGCAGAACGGATTTGTTCCTGTGCTTCTTTAGGACCGATAGAAACCACAACGATTTCTGAAACTGTTCCTTTTTCTTTTAAACGAACCGCTTCTTCCACTGCGATTTCACAGAATGGGTTGATCGACATTTTAACGTTAGTCAGGTCTACCCCACTATTGTCCGGTTTAACGCGAACTTTAACGTTGGCATCAACCACACGTTTTACAGCAACAAGTGTTTTCATATATTTCCTTCATTTTACCCTGCAACCAAATATCTATTTCTGACTTAAGGTGAGCTTGAACGTTGATGATTAATCAGTGACAAGGCAACTGCACCAATTAAGCCGGCCAAAGCAATCACCATGAAATTTTGTTGAATGGGTAAATTTAACGACACAATCAAACCAATTAATAATGGTGCTCCGATTGCTCCCAAGCGTCCCACTCCAGAGGCCATACCAATTCCTGTGGAACGAATAATACTTGGATAAAATTGCCCACAATAAGAATAAGCAACAATTTGTGCACCTGTTGTACATGCCCCTACCATAGCAATGGTGAAATACAGCATATTTATTGACATTGGCAACGTCATTAAATACAGGAAAACGCTCCCTAAGCTATACATGATGACCAAAACCCATTTAATGTGGAAACGGTCTGCCAACCACCCCCCACCTATCGCTCCAATAATTGCACCCACATTCAAAGCGATAACAAAAGTAAGGGCTGAGCCAAGAGAGTAACCGGACATTGCCATCAATTTGGTTAACCAGGTACTTAAGGCATACACCATGAATAAACAGGTGAAAAATGCGACCCAGAACATCAGCGTACTAAAGGCACGTCCATCACTAAATAACAGTCCAATAGAGGGCTTAGCACTGTTTATATTGGTTTCATTTACAAATTTTGTGTCACTATTGATTTGAAGATGAGGTGCAATCTGCGCTACCAGACTTCTCAATTCGCTTTCTTTATTCTTTTTAGTTAAATAGCTGAGTGACTCTGGCATTGACTTCCAGATAAAGGGGATTAAAACGACTGGAATGGCGGCAGCATAAAAAACAACTTGCCAACCAAACTCTGCAATAAACTGCTTACCTAAAACTGCTGCTAAAATACCACCTACCGCATAACCTGAAAACATTAATGACGTCATCACGGTCCGTATTTTTTTAGGTGAATACTCCGTCATTTGGGCAACGACATTCGGCATTACCCCGCCAATCCCCAAACCTGCAATAAAACGGATAATACTAAAAGTCACAGGGTCTTCAGCTAACCCCGCGACCGCAGTAAAGACACTAAATAAAAAAACACATATTACAATGGTTAAGCGACGACCAATTTTATCGGCCAAACCGCCAAAAAACATTGCACCAAACATCATTCCAAATAGTGCAGAACTCATCATAAATCCAGCAGTTGAAGCACTTACTCCCATTTGTTCCATAATTGAAGGTAAGGCTGCGCCAGAAACCGCAATATCATACCCATCTAAAATGATAATCACTAAACACCAGATCAACACCTTCGCATGGAAACGGTTAAACTTTGCTTCTGATACCGTTTTTTGCATATCCACATGCTGCATACATCAACTCCTTGATCGTTTTAATTGTTCTGAATCTACGAATTTTAAAATCGCTTTTCCTTATTGTAAATCGCGATATCACTCATTATTCGATGCGCTAAATTCAAAATTCCTTGCACTTTTTTCTGCTTTTCACTATCCATTGACAGATTAATTTAGGTGTAAATTTATGTCAATATATTTACATATATTTTTATTAAAATAAAATAAATTCAATTATTTATACTAATTTATTTAAATATTAAATATATATATTGACATAAATTAAATAAAATTTATTCTTTTAAATACATCAAACCAAGGAACTGGCGCATGAGTGCAGAATTAAAATATCAAGACAATATCGCGATCATTACCTTAAAGCGTCCAGCAGCAAGAAATGCGCTGAATGCAGAAATGATTGCCAAACTGCAAGAATTCATCGCAGAAATTGCTCCCCTCAACTTACGCGCTGCAATTTTTACAGGTGATGGTCATAAAGCATTTTGCGCAGGTGCCGATATTACAGAACTGCAGAATAAAACCCCTGCCGCGCATTTAAATACCATCCAAATCGGCCAAAGCTTATTTGAGCAAATTAATCAATTAAAATTTCCTACACTTGCCTGTATCAATGGCGCGGTTTTAGGCGGGGGTTTAGAATTGGCCATGGCATGTACCTTTCGAATTTGCAGCCCAAGTGCACGCCTGGGATTACCTGAAATTAAGCTTGGACTGATTCCCGGATATGGGGGTACACAGCGCTTGCCTCGCCTAGTCGGGCAGACCAAAGCACTGGAGTTAATTATCAGTGGAAAAATTATTACGGCAGAAGAAGCTCTTCATATTGGATTGATTAACCGCATTCTAGACTTGAGTGACCCCATTCAAACCGGTCGTCAATATTTGGATGAATTCGGGTTGCAATTCCCAGCCGCGATTCAACATGCAATGAAAGCTGTTCAGGCAGCATCTGAACTGGATATTCAGGCGGGTTTGGCTTTAGAAGCAGAATTATTTGTGCAATCTAGTCAAACAGCAGATGCTACTGAGGGTATAAAGTCTTTCTTAGAAAAACGAAGAGCTAATTTCACCCAGTGCTAAGTTGAAACAGAACACTATATTAATGACCAAGTACAGCAAATCAGGGTTTGCTAAGCGAAATCAATTTTGGCTTGTTCATTTTATTACTACAGTCGATATACTATTTGCAGAATTTTCATATCAAAATGTGATCCATAATTATGCCAGGCTCAAATACAGAAATTTACGATCAATCTTTATATATGATTCATAATCGGCTTTTTTTTCGGTTATTTCAGGTAGGCAATAGTCTTGATCGCCAATGTTTAAATGAACTAGGTATTTCACCAGTACATTGGGCAGTACTTGGTGCCCTATCACGACCACACTTAACCAAAGCAGGTATGTCATTTTCTGACTTAACAGAATATTTAGGTATTAGTCGGCAAAGCTTAGACAATGTCTTAAAACGTTTAGAGCGTGAAGGTAGTGTACAGCGTATCACCTCTCATCAAGATAAGCGGGCTAAAAATGTAGCTCTCACCCCCCCAGGACAACAAAGTTGGCTCGACTTACAAGATCAATTCTTTCAGTTCTACCGTCAAGCAATGTCTGGATTTGCATTTGATGATTTAGCTAGTTTAATTCACTTACTCAACAAGTTAAATACTGCTCTCAAACAGATACAAATTGCTCAACCTAATGATGACACGAATTAGTACGATTTCTATTTCTAGCTATCAATAATGTTCTGAACTGAGAAAATTTGGGAATTTAAATAAGATCACAATATCAATATTAAAAGGAGTTTCGAATGCAGCAACATACATTGGTTGATCAAGCTATTACCTCAAGGCATTCTGTACGTGCTTTTAAAAATACCCCACTTGATACACAGACTATCAAAGATATTTTAAACGTCGCCTGCCGTGCACCATCAGGCAACAATATTCAACCTTGGAAAGTTTATGTGGTGACAGGGAAAAAACGTGATGAACTGATTGAGCAGGTCTGTGCAGCGCAAATTCAGATTTTTGAGAAGCCAGAAATTGCACTTCTTCATCAAGAAACTTTTAAATATTATCCTGAAAAATGGACGTCGCCATTTATTGAACGCCGCCGTGAAAATGGGTGGGGACTCTACGGTTTGCTGAATATTAAAAAGGGTGAACAGCAGAAAATGCAGCAGCAGCATTTACGTAATTATCAGTTATTTGATGCACCCGTAGGAATATTTTTTACCTTAAGCAAAACCTTAGAAACTGGCTCAAAAATGGATATTGCGATGATGATCCAAAATGTCATGATAGCGGCCAAGGCACGTGAAATTGATAGCTGTCCACAAGCAGCGTGGAACCCATTTCATCAAACTGTTGCCAAGGTGCTTGGTATTCCTGAAAATGAAGAATTAGTTTGCGCTATTGCACTGGGTTATGCAGACCAAACTCAAGTGGTTAATCAATTACATACACCACGTGTTACTGTCGAAGAGTTTGCTATTTTCTATGATTAAAGCCAAAGAATTAAAAGGCACAGAACGTGCCTTTTATTTTAGCCTTGCTGAATGATGTTTTTATCCTTTAAAACCTTCAGCTCATCTTCAGAAATAAACCGGTTTAAAATTTTGTCAGTATCCTCCCCTAAATAAGGAGGAGCTTTAAGGTATTGTACTGGAGTTTTAGACAATTTAATTGGTGAACCAATAGAGATATAATCTGAACGTAATGGATGCTCCATACTTACTAGCATTTCACGCGATATAACCTGCTCTTCTTCTAATGTTTGTTGTAAATCATTAATCATACCTACAGGAACCTGAACTGCATGAATTCGCTCGACCCAGTATTTTGCAGGTTGAGTCATAAAATGCTGTTGCAACAGCTCAGTAATTTCTTCACGATGTGTTACACGGCCCTTGTTTTTTGCAAATTTTGAATTTTGAGAAAGTTCTGGCCAACCAATACTTTCACATAACATCTTAAACTGCTGGTCATTACCGCAAGCGATAATAAATTCACCTTCCTTCGCTTTAAACACTTGATATGGCACAATATTGGCATGCGCATTTCCTAGACGTCCTGGTATTTTTTCTGATGTTAAATAATTCATTGCCAATACCGAAAGAGAAGCAACTTGAGTATCAAGGAGAGCCATATCAATATGCTGGCCTTCACCGGTGCTTACTCGTGAAAGTAATGCTGCCTGAATGGCAATTGCAGAATATAAGCCAGTAGTTAAATCGGAAAATGCCAGCCCAGCCTTCTGTGGTCCCCCCCCAGGTAAATCATCACGCTCACCAGTGACACTCATCATTCCACCCATGCCTTGTATAATAAAGTCATATCCAGGCTCAGCAGCCCGTGGTCCTGTTTGCCCAAAGCCAGTGATCGAGCAATAAACTAACTTAGGATTTAATTGACTCAGGCTTTCATAATCTAAGCCATATTTTTTCAACGAACCAGTTTTATAATTTTCAATAAGAACATCACAGTCTAAGACCATTTTTTTAATAAGCATCTGGCCTTCTTCTGTAGCCATGTCAATGGCTACAGAATACTTTCCTCGATTTGTAGATAAATAATAAGCAGACTCACCAGTCTCCTCACCATGATCATTTTTTAAAAAAGGAGGTCCCCAAAGGCGAGTATCATCTCCCTGAAACGGCTTCTCGACTTTAATAACCTCTGCACCTAAATCTGCCAGTATTTGACTACACCACGGTCCTGCCAAAATTCGACTTAAGTCAAGAACTTTAAATCCTGTTAAAGCACCCATAAGTTTCCTCAATTTTTCTAGTTAAATTTTTAGACTTCCATTCATTAGGTACTTAATCCCTAATTCGTCATTAGAATTATAAAATTATTTGAAAAAATTTAACTGGCATAATCAGTAAAATTATGAAGAAACATTAGGGTGTGTTGACGTTTTCTGTTCAAAAAAATAACGAGAAAGTAAAATTCAATCGCCAAACCAAACTTACTTCTCGCTATGCCTCGTACAATGCTGACTGATCAACACTGGTTAAAGCTGAAATCTATTGTCCATAATTTTGGTATTTACCTCAAACATGAGGAGTAATACTCCGCAAGGGATATTTTATTGAGGCTATTCTTTATCGGATTCGAACTGGGTGCTGTCTTCTCTTTATGGCACGGCGAACACAGCGCTTGTAGATTGTCTGGTTCATCTGTACCGCCGTGTGCCTTAGCTTTGATGTGATCGACATCTGTAGCCGCTGCTGTTCGACCTGTGGCTGCACACCTAACACATAGATAGTTATCACGCTTCAATATACGTTCACGCAACTTACGCCATGCATGTCCATATCCACGTTCAGTAGTTGAACCGGTACGATCCTGTCTTTTATTCCAGTTGCTTCGGTTGTTCGCATGATCATCACAATAACCTTGTTGGTTTCGTGATTTGACCGTGTTACGAGGGACTGTTCTAAATTTTGTGTAAGTACTTAGTTTTAATTTATCCTTCTATGGATAATTATAAGAGGTACTTCACAT
>NZ_JAFCTF010000017.1:0-49825 GCF_049895885.1 Acinetobacter sp. TSRC1-2 | reverse complement strand
CAATGAAAATAATTTCGATCAATCAACCAGTAAAAATCCACACAAGTTGTTCTTCATAATCTCTTAATGATCTATCTCGCTCTTCGTCAGAGACAAGTTTCAACGCAATAAACTCAACAACTTAACCAAATCAGCTAAGTCCGTTTGCTGTATCGCGTCGGGATGCTGCGTATTCTATACAGTTTATTAAGGGACGCAACCCCTAAAATGATATATTTATCACGCATGTCTGTTTTTTCTACAAAATCAGTGAAAAAACATGTTTTTTAGTCATTTTCTATACTTTTCTGATGAAAAAAATTAGTTTTTTTCAATTTTCTTGGAATTTTATATTTTTAATTACCGTCCTAAATGCTCAATCCCTTCTTGATATACCTATATCTATCGTCAAAATTCCCAATAGAGCTAAAAACGCTATTTACTTAACTCAAATCTACATACACCCGCTAATCCATCTACCTAAATGACCTTTTATCTATAGCTAAGAATATTTAAAACCAAATATTTGTCATGAATGATTCCATCGTTACGAATAACGATCATTGCTTCAAAAAAGTGATTTTTATAACTATCTAGGTGAATAATAACAATCAAGCAGCTGCTTAAAATTGGTTTTATTTTTCTGTTTGAAATGATGCCAACTCAATTTCCATTGCGGCTCTTATTCTTTTAGTGGACTGGCCTTATTGGGCCTTGGTGTAGTTCTGACTATTCGCTCAAATTTAGGCACATTGCCCATTTCATCTATTCGCTAGGTTTACAGCTTTATTGTTCCATTTTTTATAGGAACGCTGACCATCATGATGAATATATTGATGATGGTATTGCAGATGATTATTCTGGATTCTAAATTTTTTAATGATATCAAGGGTTACCACTCCCAGTGGCCCTCATATTTGGTTTTTTGATTGATATCATTCTTGGGTTAATGCTGCCTTGGTCATTCGACAATTACGCCATTCAAGTATTGCTATGCTTATTAAGCTGTTTGATCACGGCATTTGGAGTGTGCTTAGTGGTAAAAGCAAGTTTAGTCTTTTTGACTCGGAAAGCTTTGTATTAAATATTTGCAACTCGTTTTAATTGCAGGAGTCAGCACTTATTTATGTTTACACATTATTATAAGTGGGGGAGAAGGAATCTCTATTACTGCCTTATATATCGGCAACTTAATTAAAATGATTTTACCCAAACTCAATTTCATTGACTTTGACGCCGAAACATCTATCACTCATGAAAAATGAACAAGCTCAGTAAAATCTTCTTAAATGTAGATTTTTTTACTATATAAGTAGTAGGAAAAATGAAATAAATTAAAATTGACTAGGGTCTGTCATCAATTAGGTTGATAAAATCTGACGATTCCTTATTATCATTTTTATGACGAAACGCTATGCATTACGAGATGATCAATGGGAACAGATTAAAGATCTGTTACCTGGACGGAAAGGCACTGTTGGAGTAACTGCAAAAGACAACCGATTATTTGTTGAAGCAGTACTTTATCGGTACCGTTCAGGTATCCCATGGCGAGACTTACCAGAACGCTTTGGTGATTTTAGAGTCATACATACTCGTTTTAGCCGTTGGGCTAAAACAGGTGTGTGGCAGAGAGTTTTTGAAGTACTATCACATAATAGTGATAATGAATATGCCATGCTGGACTCAACCATTGTGCGTGCTCATCAACACAGTGCTGGAAAAAAAAGATCAGGCAATCGGACGTAGTAAAGGTGGCTTAAGCACCAAAATTCATGCCCGTACTGATGCTTTAGGCAATCCTACAGGATTCCATCTCACTGCTGGACAGACCCATGACTTAAGTGGTGCTGATGTGCTACTGGACTTATCCATAAGCCAGACTTGGCTTATGGATAAAGCTTACAATTCTCAGGATCGGGTGATTGATCCGATTCATAAAAACAATGGTCAAGTTGTGATGCCGTCCAAAAGTAATGCGATTGAGCAGCGTGCTTATGACCATCATCTTTATAAGGCCAGACATTTAATCGAGAACTTCTTTGCCAAGCTCAAGCAGTATCGAGGTATTGCAACGCGCTATGACAAATTGGCTCAGAACTTCTTGTCAGCAATCTATCTTGCTTCAACTATAATTTGGCTTAATTGATGACACGCCCTAAATTTTAGATAGAAAAAAAGAAAGAGATCTCTCCCAAAACCTCTTCCTTGGAGTTGAATCTATAGTTCGATCCATGATGTCATTATTATAATTATCGGTAAAAAGTAAAAAAAGTCTCTTGGGGAAGAGACTTAAAACTGTGGAGCTTTTTGTTACACACTTAGCCTCTAGATATGTTTTCTACACAGTGTCTAGATGGATAAATCTTATACATAAGCAAAAGATAATGCAACAGGTTTGGAAAAATTTAACTGTTGTTTTTATAAGGTTTTTTTTGAATTTGCTTATTTAAAATATGAATATACGATATAAGAAACAAAAGCAGGCCAAAGCCTGCTTTTATTTCAATAACTTAAACGAAAGTTTAAGAAATCATTAGTCTGTGAAGGTCACTTTAGCGATCGCTTTTTTACCTGCCTGAATGATGAAAGTTTTATTCTCATTCACCGAGAAACCCGCATCAACCACTTCCCAATCGACTTTTACAGCACCACGTGCCACCGCATCTTTGGCTTGGGCAGCATTTTTAGTTAAACCGGCAGTACGTACAATAGAAGCAATAAACATTTCACCACCAAATTCAGCACGTGAAATAGTGACTTCTGGTGTACCTTCTGGCAGTTCACCTTCCGTAATAATATTACCCGCACCTTTATGCGCATGTTCAGCCGCTTCCGCACCATGGAAACGCTCTACCAGTTCTAATGCAAGGATCTTTTTAATCTCTTGAGGATTGCGACCTTGTTGCATTTCTTTCAATAACACTGCAATTTCTTCCAGTGATTTAAAACTCAGCAGATCAAAGTAACGCTCGATTAAAGCATCTGGCATTGAAAGGACTTTTTGGTACATCGCACCCGGTGCATCAAATACACCAATATAGTTGCCCAAAGATTTAGACATCTTATTCACGCCATCTAAACCTTCAAGAATAGGTACTGTAATACAGACCTGCGCTTCTTGATCATAACGACCTTGCAGCGTACGACCCATCAACAGGTTAAAGGTCTGGTCTGTACCACCCAGCTCGACATCTGCTTCAAGTGCTATTGAGTCATAGCCCTGTACCAATGGATACAGAAATTCATGAATCGCAATTGGTTGATGGTTGTTATAACGCTTGGTGAAGTCATCACGTTCAAGCATGCGTGCAACAGTTTGCTGAGACGCCAATTGAATCAGATCGGCTGCAGTTTTTTGTGCAAACCATTCAGAGTTAAAACGAACTTTGGTTTTATTCGGATCAAGAATTTTGAAGACTTGTTCTTGATAAGTTTTTGCATTTTCCAGCACTTGTTCACGCGATAATGGCGGACGTGTTGCACTTTTACCTGTCGGGTCGCCAATCATTGCCGTGTAGTCACCAATCAGGAAAGTCACTTCATGACCTAAGTCTTGGAACACTTTTAGCTTGTTAATCAGTACAGTATGACCTAAATGTAAGTCAGGTGCGGTTGGGTCAAAACCCGCTTTAATTTTTAATGGACGATTTTCTTTAAGTTTCTTTAACAGATCCTCTTCAGAAATAATCTCATGAGTGCCTCGTTGGATGAGGGCAAGTTGTTCTTCAGCCGGCAGGAAATTTGACATCACAAAACCCAATACATCAGTTATACAATTTGTGCGATATACTAACACTTTTTCAGCATAATGCAGGCTTAACTATCATCATGACAGCGATCTATATTGGGGTAATGACCGGCACCAGCATGGATGGCGTTGACATCGTGGCTGCTTCATTTAATCCATTACAGCTTCATGCCACCCTCACCTTGCCCTTTGATTTGGACTTACGTGATGAACTCATGGCACTGACTTTGCCGGGGGACAACGAAATTGATCGCATGGGCAAAGCCGATGTAGCTCTGGCACAAATGATTGGCCATGGCATTAACCAGCTGATTGAAAAAAATAATTTAGATCGTAGCCAGATTAAAGCCATTGGCTCGCATGGACAGACCATTCGTCACCGTCCTGAACATGGTTTTACCTTGCAAATTGGTGATCCGAATATCATCACTGAAATAACGCAAATTCCAGTGATTTCAGATTTTCGTCGTCGTGATATGGCCGCTGGTGGTCAAGGTGCACCTTTGGTTCCTGCATTTCATCAGGCCTTGTTCCAGCATCCTAGCATTCACCGGGTCATATTAAATTTAGGCGGTATTGCCAATGTCAGCATGTTACCTGCCGGCAATCCAGATGGCGTGTATGGTTTCGATACAGGTCCTGCCAATATTTTAATGGATGCCTGGTGTCATCGTTATACCGGTCAGCCCTATGATGAAAATGGTAACTGGGCAGCATACGGTCAACCGATTCGCAGCCTGCTCGATCGCCTTCAGGGTCATGAATATTTTTCTAAAGAACCGCCAAAAAGTACCGGACGTGAAGATTTTAATCTTGAATGGTTAGATGAACAGATTGCCGACTGGTATAATGATCTAGAATATGATGAGTTAGAAAACACACCGGAAAATGTTCAGGCAACTTTATTAAAACTGACTACACGTTCGATTAAAAAAGCCATTTACCGCTCCGACATGGATACCGGCGAAGTCTATGTCTGTGGCGGCGGGGCCTATAACTCACATTTACTGGAACAGTTGCGTTGGCGTTTACGTAAACACAATTGGTCAGTTCAAACTACTTCTGCAATTGGTTTAGCACCGACATGGGTTGAAGCGACCGCTTTTGCCTGGTTGGCGATGCGCTTTGTCAACCAACAAAGTGGTAACTTGCCTAACGTGACAGGCGCTGCAGGCTATCGTGTTTTAGGTACCATTACCGCTCTATAAATAGCTATTAAAAATGCTTCGCAATAAAGAGGGCCTGCCAAATGCAGACCTTTTTATTTCCAGAATATGATTATTGCATCATCTTCTGGGCATTTTCATTTCTAATTGCACGTAAAATTTGTTGACCTGCACGACCGGTTGGGCTTAAACCCAAACGTGTTTGTTCTTGGCGAATGGCTTGACGGGTTTTGTCACCAATCAAACCGTCTGCTGCACCAATGGCATAACCTTTATTGAGTAAAAATTGCTGAATTTCACGTCGTTCTGCACGCGATGTTCCGGCATCATCTGTTGGCCAGGCTTTGCTGAAACTACCCTGACCCTGTAAACGATCGGATAAATGTGCAATCGCCAAGGCATAACTTTCTGCCGCGTTATAACTATATATAGCATCGAAATTTTTAAAGACTAAAAATACCGGTCCATTTGCTCCTGCAGGTGCCATTAATCCCGCCGAACTACTTTCAGACAAGTTGCCCTGGATTAAAGGACTGCCATCGGCACGAACCACGCCACGACTTACCCAACTACTTAAAGCCTTTTTATTGCGACGCCCTTCACCACTAATCGACATGCCTTCAGGTATACGGACTTCAAAACCCCACGGCATGCCGGTTTGCCAGCCGCGTTTTTTCAAGAAATTTGCGGTCGAAGCCAAAGCATCAGTGGTACTGGAAACCAGATCGCGACGGCCATCGCCATCAAAATCAACCGCGAGCTCTTCATAGGTCGAAGGCATAAACTGGGTATGACCAAATGCACCGGCCCACGAGCCTTTCATTTGCTGCTCGGTTAAATCCCCGCGTTGTAAAATTCGCATCGTGGTAAAGAATTCTCCACGGAAATAACTCTGACGACGTCCCTCACAACTTAAAGTCCCCAACGCCCGTAATAAAGGATAACTTCCTGAAATACCACCAAAGTTACTTTCCACCCCCCAAACCGCAACCACGGTTTCAGCCGGCACACCATAGGCGGCCGCCACACGATTTAAAACTTCACGGTGCTGAGCCAATTTTTGTCGCCCCAGTTGCACACGTTCTTCATCCACTAAACCCGATAAATAATCCCAAATTGGGGTAGAAAATTCAGGTTGATAATTCAGTTTTTCAATCACGGAATAATCAGGCACTAAATTTTGCGTATAGCGATCATAGGTCGAAGCACTTACCCCAGAAGTGATGGCTTGAGTACGTAGATTTGTAATACATTGCTGAAAATTATTTTGGGGGCTAAAAATTGGAGTGGATGATGGGGTTGAAGTGGTCGTAACAGGTTGACCATTAATAATCAGCTCAGCATTGGCTTGAGTCATTGCAAGGAAAACTGAACCTAAAACGAAAGCTAAGCGATGCATAGTATCCCTTTACGATATTTGAATTTAAATTATGTTTTTACCTTACCATTAACCCTTCATAATTTCTGAATCAAATCGTAAATTTAAATTCATTTTCCTTCATTTTAAATTCATATTCTATTTTTAAATTTAAAAACTTATCCACAACCCCTATTTTTAAAACATTTAAATTCAAAAGTAATCAAAATATGAATTTAAATTTATTCCTTTAAATTTAAAACACGGTTTATAAATTCAAACATACTGTTGATAAGTTAATTTTCTTTATTTATATGTTTTTAAATGCATAGAACTTTAAATTCAAAAGTTTGTTTTTAAATTTAAAGTTTAAATTCATATGACAAAGTGCGAGTTTGAATTTAAATTCATATGACTTTAAATTTATTTTTTATCTTTTGAATTTAAAATTTTTTGCATTTTTTATTTATCGTTTTACAGCAGCAAAAATTAAATACAGCACAATTCTATTTGTTTGTTTTTTATGCAACATATTTATAATAGATTGTAAGAAATACATACAGTTATTTTCTATTCTTTCCGATAAACAATGTATTAACCCGAAAGAGGCGCAATCATGCCCGAACTTCAGGCATAAAAAAAGCGGTCATTGGCATGACCGCTTTTTTATCATTCAATCGAAGGATTAAATGCTCATATCTTGAGTTAATGCCAAAGGTTCTGGCAAAATTTTCGCCAATTGACGGCATAAACTCGTTAATTCAGCGCTATCGTTTGGCATTAGCGTGATATGACCAATTTTACGACCTGTACGTTCAGTTTTGTTATACAGGTGCAAATGGGCGCCATTTAAAGCCAAAACATCTTCAGATTTCGGATGCTTGCCAATAATGTTGACCATGACTGTTGGACGAACCACTTCAGTTGAACCCAGCGGTAAACCTGCCACCGCACGAATATGGTTTTCAAACTGCGAGCAGATAGCGCCCTCAATTGACCAGTGACCTGAGTTATGCACACGTGGTGCCATCTCATTGGCATACAAGCCTTTGTCAGTTACAAACAGTTCAAGCGTCAATACACCCACATAATTCAAATGATTGAGCAGGCGAGTGATGTAGTCCTGCGCTACAGGTTGTAAATCTGCACTGTTTGGCGCAGGAACAATTGAATGTGACAAAATGCCATTATGATGGTGATTTTCAGCCAATGGCCACGTTTTCACATCACCATTTTGACCACGCACTGCAATAATTGACACTTCACGCGAAAAGGTCACAAAGCTTTCAGCAATCAATGAACCCGCTGGCCCAAGTTCTACCCACGCTTGATCAATTTGATCGGTAGTACGAAGAACGAATTGACCTTTACCGTCGTATCCACCTGTTGCTGTTTTTAAAACAATCGGCAAACCGAGTTCGGCAACTGCAGCTTTTAAACTATCTAAAGAATCGACTGCTTTATACGGCGCAACAGGAATCTCGAGTTGATCGAATAAAGCTTTTTCCAGCAAACGGTGTTGCGCGGTGGCCAAAGCCTGACGTGGCGGATGCAGTTCTTTTTGCTGGGTTAAAACATCAACATCTGCCAGTGGGGTATTTTCAAACTCCAGACTGAAAACATCTGCGCTTTCGATGAACTGCTGTAAGCCATTTTCAGCTTTGCTTGAGATCACCTGACCCATCGCTGCGGAAGGGCAATCTGTATTGGCTTCAAAGAAGGTACATTGAATATTCAGCGGTAGGGCAGCTTGCGCCATCATACGGCCGAGTTGACCACCACCAAAAATACCGATGGTTTTATCCATAACGTGTGTCCCGTTTTAAGCTTGGCTTTAGATTTGACCAGGAATATTTTTGCTTGCCACTTTTTCAGTTTGCGTAGCACGGAATTGGGCAACATTTTTTGCAATTTCAGGACGTGTTAAACCTAAAATTTGCGCTGCCATAATCGCGGCATTGGTTGCACCAGCAGGACCAATCGCCAATGTACCCACTGCGATACCGGCAGGCATTTGCACGATTGAAAGCAATGAATCAACACCATTCAAGATTGAAGATTTTACGGGCACACCCAGTACTGGTAGATCAGTTTTTGCTGCACACATACCGGGTAAATGCGCTGCACCACCGGCACCGGCAATAATCACCTGAATACCGCGCTCACGTGCGGTTTCAGCATATTCGAATAAACGGTCTGGCGTACGATGCGCAGAAACAACTTCCGCTTCAAATGGGACGCCAAGTTGTTTAAGCATATTGGCAGTGTTTTCGAGAGTTGCCCAATCAGATTGAGAACCCATGATAATTCCAACGAGAGGTTGAGTGTCTGCAGCAGCCGCATTCATTGCAAATATTCCATAAACGAATGTAAGGAAGGATAAATCTCGACAAGTGCCAAGCTTTAAATGAATCACAAGCCCGATATTATAGACTGATTTTTCATCTCACCAAAATTTAACAGATACTTTACTGCTATATTTACGCTGCTTTATAGGTAAATAATAAAAAAATCATCAATTCTAAAAAAGTATTAGATTATTATTTCCAACGAGGCTATGGCGTAAAGGCGACATGAAAGTCGCCGCTGAGCTGTGATAGAAGGAAGTATTGTCAAATCAACAAAAGATTTTTGTTACTTTTGATCTCTCAAAAGTCAAGCCATGCCTCCACAAATTATTCTGGATCATAATCTGAGAGGAAAGCCGTTATGTAACTCAAATTCCAAATAAAATGATCAAGTTTTACTGACTTCTAAAAACAAAATATACACAACCTAAAAGACACAATCCTGCCCATAAATAATCCAGTTTAAAAGGCTGCTTAAACATAAAAATCATAAAGGGTACAAACACTAGCAAGGTCACCACTTCCTGGGTAATTTTCATTTGCCCCACCGCCCAGCCTTGTTGTGCAAGCAGCCGGGTGGCAGGAACCATAAAACTGTATTCCAGAAGGGCAATCACCCAGCCAAATAAAATCGCTTGCCAAAGCGGTGCGCCATGTAAAAACTTCAAATGACCATACCAAGCCAAGGTCATAAAACAGTTAGAAATAACTAAAAGCAGCAGCGGAAAGAACATAGTCAATTTATCTGAAACAATCGTGAATATTTTACGTTTTTTCACTAAAAAAGCATGTCATTTCATCCATGATTTTTCCAGCAAACCATAGCCATATAACAGCGATATAAAACCCATGATGCAATCCTATGAATAGATACAAGAAAGACTATCTTTTCCGCAAGACCCTTGATATCGTTGCTTTCAAATCGAATCAATAATGACACCACCAACAACAACGTGATGTGTCAAAAAAGTAGTGGAGTTAAAACGGAATGCATCTGCATATTTTGGGTATCTGTGGCACCTTTATGGGTTCGCTGGCGTTATTAGCACGTGATTTAGGACATAAGGTGACGGGTTCAGATGCGAACGTCTATCCACCCATGTCAACCCAACTGGAAAATGCAGGTATTACCTTAATGCAAGGCTATGACCGCAGTCATTTGCAACCGCATCCCGATTTGGTGATTGTCGGTAATGCCATGAAACGTGGCATTGATGCTGTGGAATATATGTTAAATGAAGGTTTACCCTATATTTCAGGTCCGCAATTTTTGGCAGATCACGTTTTACAAGGTAAGCATGTTTTAGGTGTTGCCGGTACACATGGTAAAACCACGACGACGACGATGCTGGCTTGGGTACTGGATCAAGCCGGTTTAAACCCGGGCTTTTTGATTGGTGGCGTACCACTCGGTTTTAATGAAAGTGCACGTTTAGGAGGTGGAAAATTTTTCTGCGTTGAAGCAGACGAATATGATTCTGCCTTTTTCGACAAGCGTTCCAAGTTTGTACATTACCATCCTAAAACGGCCATTTTAAATAACCTTGAATTTGACCATGCCGATATCTTTGATGATCTGGCTGCCATTCAAAAACAATTCCACCATCTAGTCCGTACCATTCCTAGTGAAGGTCGTATTATTGCACCGATTACTGAAAGCAATATTGATGAAGTTCTGGACATGGGTTGCTGGACACCAGTGGTTCGTACAAGCTTAGATGCCAATGAAAAAGCATCGCTTTCTGCGGAACAATTATCTGCTGATGGTTCTCACTTTAAAGTGCTAGAGAATGGTGTAGTTAAAGGCATCGTTAAATGGAATATGACTGGGCAGCACAGTGTAGCCAATGCCTTGGCGACCATTGCTGCAGCTGAACATGTGGGTGTTTCTATTGAAACTGCGTGTGAAGCACTTTCAAACTTTGGCGGTGTAAAACGCCGTATGGAACTGCTGGATACGATAAAAGGCATTGAAGTGTATGACGACTTTGCCCATCATCCAACCGCGATTGAAACCACTTTAGACGGTGCGCGTAAACGTTTAGGCGAACGCAAACTCTGGGCAATTATTGAACCGCGTTCCAACACCATGCGTATGGGGAGTCATAAAGATGGTTTGGCACATTCTGCACGTTTGGCGGATGAAGTCATCTGGTATCAACCGGAAGGTCTGGACTGGGATTTGCAACCCGTGATTGACGCTGCACCGAATAAAGCCATTGTGGTCCGTACACTGGATGACATCATCAAAACTGTGGCTCAAGAGGCAGGCGAGGGTGATGCTGTGGTGATTATGTCGAATGGTGGTTTTGGTGGTTTACATCAGAAGTTGATTACAGCTTTAAAATCATAAGTAGCGCAGTATTTAAAAGCCCACATCATGTGGGCTTTTTATTTAAAAATAATTTTGATAGCCCCGATTTTTTATACCCACCCTGGCTTTTGTACTATGTCCGGTTTCTTTCATTTTTAACAGTAAATCGAGAAACTGGTTGATTTGCTGATAATCTAATTGATGCGGCGAGAATTTATCTAAACCCATTCTCTTGAAAAGATTGGTGATTTTTCCATGCTGATTGACATATTTCATAGACCATTGCTTGAAGTGAATCTGTTCAATAACATGATCGGGAAAACGGTAAATCTGATTATGGCGAGCATCTTTCGAAATCTGTGCAAATAGCATTTCAACCTGATTTTGCTCGCCTTCCAAACATTGAAAATAAATCCCTTCTGCATAGTAAAGTACGCCATAAATGGTATGCGCTTGATTAAACGAACGCGCACTTGCCAAAATATCACTTAAATCCTGTAATAGATCATTGCCATCTTCAACACGACTACTGGCATAACACAACTGGGTAAGCATAAAGACCTATTATTATTCAGATGACTCTGAAATTTTCTGAGTGATACAGTTTAATTTTTAAAGTTCATTTCAAAATAATATTGACTGTTTTTTAATCAAATGTAATTTATTTCTTACACACAGCATAGCTTAAAATAACTTATTTTTTACCATTCGGTGTATTAAAATTGATTTAGCCAAATTAAAACAAATAATTACCTAGAATCAGGGGAAAAGCATGTTAAAAAAACTTTTCATCACGATGGGATTAGTTTGTAGCTATTTATGTCTAATCATCATCTTACATCGTAATGGTATTGAAGAAATACTGAACATTGCTATTTGCTCAGGTCTACTTGGCATTTCACTCAAAATTTGGGTTCAAAATAGTCTATATATATGTTCCAGTTTGGGTATTTTGGCTTTATGTTTTTTCTGGGTACAAGAATATGCCCTGCTGGAAATGATGCTAATGACCTCAGTGCTCGGTATTTTTTTAACCCAACTGATCCGCTCTCAAAGCCTGCAATTTAGTAAAACCCAATCCTTATAATCGTCTAAGGATTGGCAACGCTTTTAAGCGTATAACAGAATCATTGAACGATGCAGATGTTAAAGGATGACATCTGCAAAGCTGACGACTCATTAAGACATTTGCTCGACATGGAACATGTTTGGAATCATCTTTAATTATTTTTATAAGCTTATCCATCACAAACCCGCTGAAATAAAATTCCGGATTTATTATTTTTTTTTCGTAGCCAGTTTCACTCTCCCTTCAAATCAGATCTTTCTGTAAGCAAACCTGTACAAGTAATGACTTCATCCATCACTGTTGATAGCTTAGAAAGGCAATCTCTGTGTATTCATGCTCGAGACTTTAATATCCTATTAATACAGCAGAGCCAACGATGAACTTCTTTCATCCTGCCGTTAAGCTTTCCGCCTTTCATTGAATCTAGGGATTTAAATTTTTAAGAAGGAAATGAACGCGATAGCTTGAAAGAGAGGGAATAGAAAAGGAATAAGCAGATGACTACAATGAAAGCCATGGTCTACTATGGCGCAAATGATATCCGTTTTGAAGACCGTCCGATTCCCCAGATTATTGATCCAACCGATGCGGTTATCCGGGTCACCAAAACCACCATTTGCGGTACTGATTTAGGCATCTGGAAAGGTAAAAATCCTGAAATACAGGAACATGCCAAAACCATAAGCGGGCAATTTAATGGCCGCATTTTAGGTCATGAAGGCATCGGAATTATTGAAGAAGTCGGTTCCGCAGTCAAAAATTTCAAAAAAGGCGATCGGGTGATTATCTCCTGCGTCAGCCACTGCGGGACTTGTGAAAATTGTCAGAAACAACTCTATGCTCACTGCCTTAACGGAGGGGGTTGGATTATGGGCTATATGATTGATGGTGCTCATGCAGAATATGTACGGACGCCCTTTGCCGACACCTCACTTTATCCTTTACCTGAAGGTTTAAACGAAGATATCGCAGTTTTTTTATCCGATGTATTGCCGACCTCCCATGAAATTGGCGTGCGATACGGCGATGTCAAACCGGGCGATAGCATTGCAATCGTGGGAACAGGACCGATCGGGATGGGTTGCTTACTTACTTCACAATTCTATTCACCCGCAACCATTATCGCCATTGATATGGATGATAACCGCCTTGCACTTGCCAAAGAATTAGGTGCAACGCATACCATTAATTCCGGCAAGGAAGATGCGATCCAACGGGTACTTGATATTACCGAAGGACGAGGGGTCGATTGTGCAATAGAAGCTGTAGGTGCAGAGCCAACCTGGAATATTTGCCAGAATGTGGTCAAAGAGGGAGGTCATATCGCCAATGTCGGTGTACATGGCAAGCCGGTTAATTTTGAACTGCAAAAGCTCTGGATTAAAAACCTGACCATCACCACCGGTTTGGTCAATACCAATACTACCGGCATGTTGCTGAAAACCTGCTGTTCTGGAAAATTACCTTTGGAACGCTTGGCCAGCCATCACTTTAAATTTGCTGAATTTGAAAAAGCCTATGATGTGTTTAAACATGCCGCAGACGAGAATGCGATGAAGGTGATTATCGATCTTGCTTAATTGGCTCAAAAAACAAAAGCCCAATTTTTTGGGCTTTTTTACATCGCTGCCAACTCAGGCCACCACATCTGTAAAGCTTTTATCGCGTTTAAACATCACATCGACATAAGAACAGGTTGGGACAATTTTCAACCGCTTTTGACGTGCAAATTCTACTAATACATCTAGCAACTGGCGCGCTACGCCATGTCCACGCAAGGCATCATCCACCCAGGTATGATTGGCGATAATTTTATGCTCACCTGTCCAGATATAACTGATTTCTGCAATCCGTTGACCTGAATCATTCAAAGTAAAAAATTCGCCGTTTTGACCATTATCATCATGTTGAAACTGCATAGTTATCCCTCAATTTTTTATTTGACTGACATCCGAATACTTTAAAAATAACTTATTTCAACACATCCTGGATAGATGAATCTTTATCAAAAACCGATTTAGCAAAAGGGCAGAGCGGAATGATTTTGACATTTTTTTCTCGCGCAAAAGTGACTGCACAATCGAGTAATTTATTGCCTATTCCTTGTCCACGCAGGGAATCGTCTACATCGGTATGTTCAATAATAAATACGTTTTCACCCGCCCAGGTATAGATCATTTCCGCTAAATGATGATGATTTTCACCAATGTAAAATTCACCTTTTTTACCATCGTCATTTTGCTTAATTTCCAACATTTTTATTCTCTCATTCAGGTGAATATAAATAAACATGCCATAAATAGCTGCGCAATAGTGTTAAGTTTTTTGTTGTTTCTATAAATGTTTAGCACATTTCATCCTAATGATTAAACTTAACAAGTTTAGGATTTAAGCCTAAACTTTAACGCTACTTATCAAATTATCTGACTATGTCATCTCTATCTTCTGAAACACCACCCAATCCGACCCGGCAATGGATTTGTGTGATCACTTTAGCTTTTGCAGCCTTTATTTTTAATACCACCGAATTTATTCCTGTGGCCTTGCTCAGCGATATTGGTCACAGTTTCAATATGCAAGCCACTGACGTCGGCATCATGATTACCCTCTATGCGTGGGTGGTTGCCCCCATCTCACTACCCATGATGCTGATGACACGGAATATCGAACGGCGTTTTTTACTGATTGCGTTATTTTTCGTATTTATTGTCAGTCATGGCGTATCGTATTTCGCCTGGAACTTTAATGTGCTTTTGGCCAGCCGCATCGGCATAGCATTTTCACATGCGCTGTTCTGGTCGATTACTGCTTCTTTAGCGGTGCGTGTTGCCCCGAAAGGTAAAGAATTTCAGGCTCTGGGTTTACTGGCGACAGGCACAGCTTTAGCGATGGTATTGGGAATTCCATTTGGTCGCATGATTGGTGAAGCATATGGCTGGCGCAATACCTTTGCTTTAATTTCCCTTGGTGCGGCAATTGTCTGTCTGACCCTGGCAAAAACCCTACCGAAACTGCCCAGTGTCAATTCAGGTTCACTGAAAAGTATTGGCCTCTTATTTAAACGTCCAAGTCTGGTGATCGTGTTTGCTTTAACTATTATTATCATTAGCGCGCAATTTACCGCTTATAGTTATATCGAACCGTTTACCCTGAATATTGCCCATTTTAGTTCTAGCCAAACCACGACTTTATTGCTCATTTACGGCGGTGCAGGTTTTATTGGTTCTTATCTGTTTGGTAAATTTGGTAATCAATATCCCAAAATTGCGATTCCTTTAAGCAGTGCTTTATTGGCGATGTCCATGTTACTCATTCTGCCACTGGCGCAAGGTTTTAACAGTTTAAGTATTCTGAGCTTATTTTGGGGCATGAGCATCATTTGCTTTAGCCTGGCGCTGCAAGCCAAAACCCTGAACCTCGCTTCAGATGCTACCGATGTCGCTATGGCAATTTATTCAGGTCTTTATAATGTCGGTATTGGCGGTGGTGCATTATTGGGGGGAATAGTCACGGCACGTTATGGTTTAAGTCAGATTGGCCTGGTAGGGGGCTTGATTGCTGTCTTGGGTACAGTATTGGCATGCATTTTAGTGCAACGTAAAGACTTCATTAAAATGTAAGTAGAGTAGATAAAATTTGCACAATTTACATAAATATGCGATTCTTCTGCCATATTTGGATTAGATCCAAAACAAAATTGAGTTGAACAAGGGGAGTAGCCTCCTCCAAGCGTCCTTAGAAGCAATTCTGGCGGACGTGTCAGAATATCGTCATTACACTTTGCAAAAAGTCGGTATCTGAGCATCTGAAATTACAAAATATTGGTATTCAGATGTAGGCAAGACCTTGATCATGTTGACACAGATGTTTAAATCATCTGGCAACAGGTCAAGGTTTTTTTATGGCCAGTTGTCGGGTGTGGAGATTTTTTTATGGAAACCATCGGCAATCCTTGGTTGTATCTGGCATTTTTTGCGATGGTGGCAGTGATGCTCATCATCGACTTCATTGGCTTCAAACACAAAGAAGACCAACCGGTTAAAATTAAATCAGCAGCCTATTGGAGCATTGCCTGGGTCAGTGTGTCCATGCTGTTCGCTGGCGGTTTATGGCTTTATTTGCAGCAAACAGCGGGTGTTGCTTTAGCCAATCAAAAAACCATGGAATATTTCGCAGGTTATCTGTTAGAGAAATCACTGGCGATTGATAACGTATTTGTCTGGCTAATGATTTTTTCTGCCTTTGCTATTCCTCCCGCATTACAGCGTAAAATTTTACTCTATGGGGTACTGGGCGCTATTGTATTGCGAACCATTTTTATTTTTATTGGCGCGTGGTTCGTTCAGGAATTCTCCTGGATCCTGTATATTTTCGGTGCCTTCTTAGTCTATACCGGCTTTAAATTTCTTCAAGGCCATGAAGAAAACCCGAATATCGAAGATATGGCCTTACTCAAGTGGTTACGTAAACGTATGCGTATTACGCCGCAGCTAGAGGGTCATAACTTCTTCGTGCGTCAAAACGGTGTGCTCTGGGCCACGCCATTATTCTTGGTATTGATTTTGGTTGAAGCATCTGATGTGATTTTTGCAGTGGATTCTATTCCGGCTATTTTTGCAGTGACCAGTGATCCCTTTATTGTGTTAACCGCAAACTTAATGGCTATTTTAGGCTTGCGTGCCATGTTCTTCTTATTGGCAGGTGCTGCATCTAAAATGCATTATTTACCTTATGGCCTCGGGATTATCCTGCTGTTTATTGGTTTCA
This sequence comes from Acinetobacter sp. TSRC1-2, assembly GCF_049895885.1. NCBI lineage: Bacteria > Pseudomonadati > Pseudomonadota > Gammaproteobacteria > Moraxellales > Moraxellaceae > Acinetobacter > Acinetobacter sp. TSRC1-2. Next base: position 33,074 of record NZ_JAFCTF010000017.1, on the reverse strand, counting down.
AAATGCTAATGCTCGATGTGTTCCATATGCCAATCTGGATTTCACTTGGTTTTATTGTGATTGTACTGGCGATTACCACCTGGTTATCAGTTCGCTACAACAAACAGCAAGAGCAACTGTAACCTTTAAATAAAATGATCAGCCTTCCATCGCATAGCTGGAAGGCTTTTTATTGCATCTTTTATAATTTATGAGCACTTTTTCCAATCCTAAATATCAGGTTTAATTTATAGGACAGGGGCAGGCTTAAAACTGATGGGATGGGGTTTAAAGGAAAAAATTCAGGTACAATCAATCGAAAAAATGAGAAATTAAAAGGTTATTGCATGTCTCCTCTTCAGGCTCAACGCGCCGTTCGTGGCCGCTTTCTTGATCTTCAACACACTGTCACTCAAGCCTCAGACATTGCCCCAGCCATCCGTTATGTTGAAGATGGCTTGCTCATCACTAATGCGGGAAAAATCACCTGGTTTGGAACATGGCAAGAAGGGCAGCATTTGCTGAATCAAGATACGCCCCTTGAACATTATCCTGAGCAACTGATTGTGCCGGGGTTCATCGATACGCATATTCATTTTCCACAAACCGAAATGGTGGGTGCCTATGGGGAACAGTTATTACAATGGCTGAATACCTATACATTCCCCACGGAATTGCAGTTTAAAGACAAAGCCTATGCCGATAAAATCGCGCAATTTTTTGTTCAGGAATTATTAAAAAATGGCACCACGACCGCTTTAGTTTTCTGTAGCGTCCATGCCGAATCAGTCAACGCCTTATTTGAAGCCGCAGAACAGCATCAAATGCGTTTAATTGCCGGCAAGGTAATGATGGACCGTCATGCTCCTGATAATCTGTGTGACACAGTAGAAAGTTCTTATAAGGACTCTAAAGCCCTAATTGAAAAATGGCATGGCAAAGGTCGTAATCTGTATGCGATTACTCCACGTTTTGCACCGACGTCTACCCCAGAACAACTTGCAAAAGCTGGGCAGTTAAAAGCTGAATATCCTGAAGTTTATGTACACACTCATTTAAGTGAAAACAAGAATGAAATTGCCTGGGTTAAAGAACTCTTTCCAGAACAAAAAGGCTATCTGGATGTGTATCACCACTATGGCTTAACAGGGCAGCGCTCGGTATTTGCCCACTGTGTCCATTTAGAAGATGCCGAATGGGACTGTATGCATCAGACCAACTCGGCGATTGCCTTTTGCCCAACCTCAAATCTATTCTTGGGCAGTGGTCTATTTCCTTTGAAAAAGACTTGGGAAAAACAGGTCAAAGTCGGCTTGGGTACTGACATTGGTGCCGGCACTTCATTTAACCAGCTGCAAACTTTAAATGAAGCCTATAAAGTGCAACAGCTTCAGGGCGATAAACTCTCTGCATTTGAGTCCCTGTATCATGCGACATTGGGTGGAGCCAAAGCCTTGGATCTGGACGATAAACTGGGTAACTTTCATCTAGGTAAAGAAGCTGATTTTATTGTGTTAAATTTAAAAGCCACAGCCCTTCAGGCACTGCGCCAAGAGCGCGCCAAAAGTATAGAAGATGCTTTATTTGCACTGATGACCCTGGGTGATGATCGTAATATTCAGGCGACTTATATTTATGGAGAACTGGTATATGTCAAAGAATCAGACAACAAAAACATCCCATAAAAATATTTTCCTGTGGATTGGAATAGGTCTGGCTTGTGCTGTGTTGCTTAAGCGTGATACCCCACAAATCAAGGCTTGATTACATTTTCAGCCGCAAAAAGGATGCATCTCTTGAGCAGATGTATTAAAATTAAAACATCTTTAGAGGTGTTGCTGGTCAACACCTTTTTTATTTTTTGATTTGCTTTTAGGTATCTACCCATGACCGTTCATATGAGCGTAATGATCTCAGCTGAAGAAATTCACGCTAAAGTCAAAGAGCTTGGTGCAAAAATTGATGCTCACTATGCCAATAGTGACAAAGAACTTGTTCTGATTGGTTTACTGCGTGGTTCAGTCATTTTTATGGCAGATTTATGTCGTGCAATTGCTAAACCGCATGAACTCGACTTTATGACGGTATCAAGTTACGGCGGCGGTACGGTTTCAACGCGTGATGTCAAAATTTTAAAAGATCTGGACGGCGAAATTCGCGGTAAAGACGTGCTCATTATCGAAGATATTATTGACTCCGGAAATACCCTCAGCAAAGTTCTGGAAATTTTGAGCACGCGTAATCCGAACTCTATTGAACTGTGTACCTTAATCAGCAAACCTTCACGCCGTGAAATTGAACTTGAAGTGAAATTTTTAGGCTTTGAAGTAGAAGATAAGTTTATTGTCGGTTACGGCTTGGACTATGACCAGAAATATCGTCACATTCCATTTATTGGTGAAATTGGTCTTTAAGATTGATCTCTTATATTTAAAGTGGTCACAGGCCACTTTTTTTATGTGCTGTATTTATTGCTAAACAAAAAAACAACAGTTTTTAGCAGGACTCAACTGTTTCCTTTTGCATAAATGATTAATTATAAAAATGAAAGCGTAATGAAAGTATATAAACAAACGATAAATGGAGAAGACATATGTGGACACTTATAGTTGCCATCGTAGTAGGTTTTATTGCAGGCTTAATTGCGCGTGCTATTCATCCTGGAAATGATAAGTCAGGATTTATTGTGACCGCCTTGTTGGGTATTGCCGGTTCTTTATTAGCGACTTACGGTGGACGTTTACTCGGCCTTTACGATGAAAACTCGGCAGCAGGCTTTATTGCTTCCGTGATCGGCGCCCTCATTATTTTGTTCATTTATAATATGGTCACTAAAAAATCACGCGTTTAAATGTTGATTTAAAATAATCAATCTCAGAATTAAAAAAAGCACCTGATCAGGTGCTTTTTTTATGGTTCTATTGAGAATTTACGATATTTATAAACCTAATTCTTTCCAGATTTGTTCAATTTCTGGCGCAGAACGAACACCCATCACTTTAAAACCATTAGAGAAAATAATTGCAGGGGTTCCGTTTAAACCTAATGATTTGCCCAAACTCAAATTACGCTCAATTGGGTTGGCACAGGAACCTTTAGAACTCGGTTGAATCCCTTTACTGATCAGATTTGACCACGCCAAAGCTGGATCTTTTTCACAAAACACCTGTTTCGAAACAGTAATAGATTGGGTTTTGATTGGATAAATAAAGGTATAAATGATGACATCATTTAACTTGTTTATTTCAGTTTCAAGTTGTTTGCAATACGGGCAATTTGGGTCAGAAAAGATTGCGATCTGGCGTTTCTCAATACCTCGCACACTTTTTACCGCATCCTGTAAAGGCAATTTTTTCCAGTCAATACTGTTTTGTTTAAGCACTAGATCTTTGGTCAAATTTTTCTGATCACTTAAACGGTACATTGAACCAACCAGAATATGTTGCACATCTTCACCTATATACACCACTTGACCATCCATTGAGCCGCTATAAATGCCTTTCATATCGGTGGCTTGAATATTTTGAATGTTCAATTTCGGATGTTGTTTGATAAGGTTGCTTTTAACCGTATCAACATTCGCCAAGCTTAAGCTTGAAATAAAACTGACCAGGGCAAATGCCAATGTTTTTTTAATCATCTTCTTTTGCTCGTAAATTCCAATTGTTCAACGCGATTCTACTTAAAATTTAACGAGAGATTCAGTTAATTTTAGAAGTCCTTACTTAAACCCCACACATTTCATCATCAAGGTTTCACGTGGAACACTGAGATGATTTATAGCGGATTTATTTCAACCGACACATGTACAATTTCATCATGGATAGATAATGCTTCACGGACTTGGTCTGCATTCAAATTAGAGTCTGTTGCCAAAGCCAAAATGCAGGAAAATTTTCCTTTGCCCACTTTCCAGACATGCAGGTCAGTAATTTCAACCCTAGAGAATTCATCAATCACTTCTCGAATTTCCTCAACGACGGGATGATCCATTTCTGCATCAAGTAAGGTTTTTCCTGTGTCCTTGATCAGGCCAATGGCCCATTTTGCCACCAGAATTGAACCTGCGATTCCGAGTACTGCATCCAGAAAACCCCAATCTAAACACTTTGCAGCAAACAGCGCAATAATGGTAAATACTGAAGTCACTGCATCTGCCACCACATGCATAAATGCCGCTTTCTGGTTTAAGTCATGATGTGCATGAGCGTGCTCATTTTTATGTTCGTGGTGAGGGTGAGGGTAATCATCATGCAGTAACCATGCGCAGATTAAATTAATCACAAGCCCAGAATTGCAATGGGAATAGCCTGGTTATAATGAATATCAATCGGGTTGAAAAGTCGTTCTATCGACTGGAATGCCATAAATATCGCCACCACCATCAACAAAATCGCGCTGCTATATCCGGCTAAAATTTCAATTTTCCAGGTGCCAAAACTGAATCGGGCATCATCTGCATAATGGCGCGCAGAACGATAGGCAAAATAAGCCAGTCCTAAGGCCAGCATATGCGAACTCATGTGCCAACCATCAGCAAGCAATGCCATAGAGTTGTAAATCCACCCCCAATCACTTCTAATAGCATCATCACTACCGTTAGAATAGTGGCCAATAGAATACGTTTTTGTGCGAGTGGATTACCTTCATCAAACTGATGAGCGTGTGTTCTGGTCAATGGGGTTTTTTGCATAATCTTAGTGTTTAAATATACTCCCTCATAGTATATTTATTTTTAGAGTATGGGGTTGAGTCACTTACATCAAGATAAGAAAATTCAGAATCGAGTCAAACGTTTACAAGAGCAGATTAACGCCGTGGATCAGGTCTTAAACAACCCTGACCCTTCATGTATTACGGTATTACAGCAAGTTGCTGCCATTAAAGGGGCTGTAAATGGTCTCATGAATGAATTGATCGAATCGCATTTGCGTCATCACGTGATTGGTGAACAGACTGAAATTAATGAGCAGCAGCTGGCTGAATTTTTAAAATTATTAAAGCGTTATAGTTAAATGATTTACATCTTCTAAATTGACCTCTAAGGCTGATAAGAATTAATCTATAATTCTTCTTTTCTTCTGTAAATATTCGCTATTTTCCACATAATCTAGCGGCTGTTTCTGTGACCCTACATGACGACTCAACAATCATGGCAACCATTTTTAATGGTCAGCCTGGCACTTTGTATTGGAACCATTGGAACCGCGCTTGCTAGTCCCTTATACCCGATCTATCAAGAGCTGTGGCATTTATTACCCAGCCATATTACTTATATCTTTGTCGCCTATATGTTCGGCTGTCTGGCGACCTTGTTATTTTTAGGTCGAACCAGCAACAGTTTCGGTTTTATACGTACATTACAAATCGGTATCGTGTTTGTGATATTGGGCTTAGCACTTTCCTCTGTTGCATCAAATGCACTTTGGCTGGGATTAGGTCGCTTTATTATTGGCATTGCTTCCGGACTGATCAGCACCTCGGCAATGCTCGGGTTAATTACCACTATTCCAGACAGTCATAAGCAAAATGCACCACAATTAAGTTCGATTATTACCGTGATTGGTTTTGGACTAGGGCCGTTTATTGGCGGGCTGATTGCCCAGTTCTCTAGCCAGCCGTTAGTTACCCCTTATTTGCCGATTATTGCCGCTGCGATTTTATGTTTTTTTGGTTTATTTCTGGTTAAAGTTCCCCAATTCAGAGCCCAGCCTTTTTCAATTGCACCACGTTTAGAAGTACCAGCAGCCCAGCATCAATCCTTGTTTTTTATTGCCGGCTTGACTGCATTCAGCGCTTTTGGGGCCTTTAGTTTATTTGCATCCTTATCCCCATCTTTTTTAAAAGATCTGATTCCCTGGCATGGACCTTTGGCCAGTGGTACAGCGATTGCCAGTATTTTACTGGTTTCTGCAATAGTACAATTTTTTGCTAAAAATTTACCGGCTGCCAAAAGCTTGAATCTAGGGCTAATGACTTTAGTGGTGAGCTTCATTCTACTGAGTTTATGCATGAGTATGCAGTGGAGTATTTTGTTCTTTATCAGTGACATTTTGGTCGGTGTAGGGCATGGGCTAGGGTTATTGGGTGCATTCGGTTTAATTCATCAGATGACCACCATGGATAACCGTGCAGCTGTGATGTCGACCTATTTGTTTATTGGTTACTTGGGCACGATTGTACCGATTATTGCAGTGGGTTATTTAGCCGATCATTTTGGTTTAACCATTGGGGTTTTAGGATTCTGCCTAGGCGTTGGTTTGCTGTGTCTTGCACTGATATTTTGGCATAAGAAAATTTCATCATAAAAAAAAGCCTTCATTTGAAGGCTTTTTTTAAATCGATTGGATTACTTTCCAATACAGAACGATCCAAAAATTTTCCCTAATAAATCATCTGCACTAAATTCACCGGTAATTTCAGACAAGGCATTTTGTGCCAGACGTAAAGATTCAGCCACTAACTCGCCTGCTTGATACACCACCAACTGCTCATGCGCTTCTGCCAAATACACCTGTGTACGCTTCATTGCGTCCAAATGACGGGTACGCGCAATAAAGGTATCTTCTTCTGGCTGGAAGCCTGCATGCGCTGTAATCGCCTCTATAAGCGATTGCACACCTGTTTCCTGCTTGGCAGACACCGTGATATGACGAAATCCCTGATAATCGCTAATCTCAGCTGCTGTACCCGTTAAATCACATTTGTTGGCAATCAACATTAAATGGCGCGGTTCCAGATGTTCCGCAAAATAGTTTTGGGCTAATTGCAGGGGATCTTCGCCTTGGCTTAAGTCATATACCAACAGCAACAAATCGGCTTGTTCAATTTCTTTAATCGCGCGGCGAATCCCTTCTTTTTCGACAATATCGCCGGTTTCACGTAGACCTGCAGTATCGGTCAGGGTTATCGGCAAGCCATTTAGGGTGATTTTTTCATGCAGGACATCACGGGTAGTACCAGCAATATCGGTGACAATGGCACGTTCATTTCCGGCCAAAGTATTCAATAATGAAGATTTACCCGCATTCGGTTTACCGGCAATCACCACCTGTAAACCTTCACGCAGCAACTGGCCCTGGCGGGCAGACTTTTGCACGGCAGTGACTGAACTTTGCACATCTTCCAGCAAAGCCAAAATTTTACCATCGGCCAAAAAATCGATTTCTTCTTCAGGAAAATCAATGGCAGCTTCGACATGCAAACGTAGATGAATTAACTTTTCTAATACGGTGTTCACTCGGGTCGAGAACGCCCCCTGCAGTGAACGTACTGCAGAACGGGCAGCGGCTTGTGAAGTCGCATCAATCAAATCGGCAATTGCTTCAGCTTGCACTAGATCCAGCTTGCCATTTTCAAAAGCACGCATGGAAAATTCACCGGCTTTGGCAGCAGTTGCACCCAATTCCAGCAAGCGACCTAATAAAGCATTTTGAATCACAGGTCCTCCATGACCTTGCAGCTCCACCACATCTTCACCGGTAAAGGAGTTTGGGTTTGGAAAGCAAATTGCCAAGCCTTCATCCATGACTTCGCCAGCTGCATCATAAAACTGACGGAAACCGGCAAAGCGGGCTTTAGGTAAAGCCTTTTGCGTCAAAGCTTCTGCAATGGCATAGGATCTTGGACCTGACAGACGAATTACCCCTACACCACCACGTCCGGGCGGAGTTGCAATTGCAGCAATCGTTGTTCGGTTTTGCATAAAATTCACCTAAAAAACCCCAAATCACAGCCAAATAAAAATCCGCCTAAGATTACCATCTTAAGCGGATTTATTCAGCTATTCGCAATCAGTCGTTACTTAAACAACTTCGCGTTTTGCTCGGTCTTTCTCAACAGCTTTGTTGATCAAACTTTGCTGCAAGATAGTAATACTGTTGTTGACAATCCAGTACAACACCAAGCCCGCAGGGAAGAACAACATAAATACGGTAAAGATAATCGGCATGATTTTGAAGACTTTCGCCTGCATCGGATCAGCCGGTTGCGGATTTAAAGACTGCTGAATGAACATGGTCAAACCCATCAATAAAGGCAGGATAAACCATGGATCCATTGCAGATAAATCTTGAATCCAGCCTAACCACGGTGCATGACGAAGTTCTACAGACTCCATCAATACCCAGTACAAGGCCAGGAAAATCGGCATTTGTAAAAGCAGGGGCAAGCAACCTGATAATGGATTGACTTGTTCACGTTTATACAGCGCCATCATTTCTTGTGAGAAACGCATACGGTCTTCACCGAACTCTTCTTTCATGCGTTGCATTTCAGGTGCAATCACACGCATTTTCGCCATAGAGCGGTAGCTCTTCGACGACAATGGCCAAAGAATCAGTTTGACCAATACAGTCAACAAGATAATTGACCAGCCCCAGTTGCCTACAATGTTATGGAAGAATTGCAGACCCAGGAACAATAACTTTGCAATTGGCCATAACCAGCCATAATCCACGGTTTGGTTTAAACCAATCGCCAGATCTTTCAATTCAGACTGAATTTTAGGACCTGAATAGAACGTTGCATCCAACTCAGCCGCAGTACCTGCAGGTACATTGATCATCGGTGAAGTAAAACCAATAATATTCATATTATCAGTTGATTGACGCGATTCTAATTTCGCACTATACGGCTGACCATTGGCTTGAGTCAGTTTAAGATCACCTGGAATCCAAGCACTGACGAAGTAATGTTGAACAACTCCAACCCAGCCACCTTTCGCTTCAACATTCAATTTTTCTTCATTGAAGTTGGCAAATTTAAGCTTGTTGTAGTGTTCATCAGGCGTACCCCAAGCCCCACCCAGGAATGTGCCTAGGGTGAAAATACCTTGGTCTGATTTACCTGGATCATCCGAAGTATCACGTTTGATTTGACCAAACATTTGACCTTGCCAGTTCTGAGCACTACGGTTCACAACTTTATGGTTCACAATAATCGGGTATTCACCTTGTTTAAAGGTAAATGTTTTGATGATTTCTACACCATCAGCCGTTTTATAAACCATCGGCACAGATAAAACTTTAACAGCTTTACCATCTTTGGTTTTTTCAGCTTTTGCATCAGCCAAAGTATAAGCTGCTTTTTCAACCTCATACACTGGACGCCCATTACGGTTGCTGTCCGGTCCATTTAAACCAATCAAGCCAGACTGAGCAACGTAAGTACGTTTTGCATCGCTTTCCAGCATGACAAACGGTTCATCACTGTCTTTATTTTTATCGTGGTTCAATAATTCAATACGAACAATGTCACCACCTTTAGGATTAATCCAAAGATGATAAAGGTCAGTTTGTACTGAAATAAGCTGTTGACTTACAGGTGCAGTGGCATCTGTTGTAGTTTGCTGAGTTGCAATATTTGCTTGCGGCACGTCAGACGCTGCTGGAGCTGTTTGACCATTTGGCAAGTCTGCAGATACTTCATGCGAAACCACGGCAGCTTCTTGCTGCGGTTTAGTCTCTGCATGACCATAATCTTTTTGCCAAGCCAAAATAAGCAAATATGCGACGACAAACATAGCCCCTAGAATTGCAAACCTGGCCCATTGTTGCATATCTATTATCCCAAGTAGTTAGAGTGATTTCGGTTCAATAAACGATCACGAAAGGGTACAGCAACGTGAAGCGTTTGAGAATCCATTTGCTGAAATGAAATAAAACGAATTGCTTTTTGCGGAACAGGGTCATAACCCGAACCACCCCAAGGATGACAACGACAAATACGCTTAGTAGCTAACCACGCACCACGCACAGCACCATAAGAATGGACTGCTTCTAAAGAATATTGAGAACATGTTGGAATATAACGACAGCGGGGCCCTAATAAAGGACTAATCGCGATCTGATAGAATCGAATCAACCAATGCAGTAAACGTACCATTGGCCTTCTCTACTTTTGTGGGGAGGGAGCTATCTTTTTATGCTTATTGGCAAGGCGTTGCAATTTCTGCCAAGCAAACTGTAATTGCTGTTGCAATTCTGCATTAGGAATTGCTTCAATGCCGACTTTAGGCATGACCACAATATCTAATAAATCTAATTGCTGTTGATGAAGGCGAAAACTTTCGCGAGCAAGACGTTTTACTCTATTTCTTTCATGTGCACGACGCACTTTTTTCTTGGCAACAACAATACCCAAACGGCTAGAAGGCTGTTCGGAATTTTTTGCCAAAAATAAGAAATGGGGTTGATGCACTTTAAAAAGCGCACCATCAAACACACTTTTATAATCGGCAGCACAGCGTATACGTACGTCTGTGCTGAAGCCATAAAGTGTCATAACACCCAAAATCGTAATAACTTAACTAATTAAACAGTTAAGCTATGACGACCTTTTGCACGACGGCGAGCTAATACTTGACGACCAGCCTTAGTAGCCATACGAGCACGGAAACCATGAACACGCTTACGCTTTAATTCTGATGGTTGAAATGTACGTTTCATATTGAAACTCCAAAAATGATCTTCTATGAAGGTTCGCGATTTTAGTGATCATTCCATAAGCTGTCAATCAAAAACAAACTTTCTTTCAAAATAAGGCATTTTTTTGAGAAATGAAGAATCTAAGATTTTTTTATCACATTAAAAATTGTTTTAATTTTACACACAATATAAGTTGTTGATTAATAATACAACATAAGTTATAAACAGAAATATTCACAACATTATCCACAACTTAGTGTTGATAAGATTATTTTCCTGACTTTTGAATTCAAATTTAAAAATATTGGAAGTTATCCCCATGAACAGGTGTTCTTATAAATAAATTCAAATTTATAAATTTAAATTTATTACTATTAGGGAGCCGTTTTTCTGTGGAAAAGCCATATTTAATTTTTATAAACATAAAGTTATGTTGTGGATATCCATGTTTCTATAAGTTTGTTAAATTGTGGATAACTTTGTGATATATTTTATCCACAGCTTGCGGATAATCTTATCCACATCGCAATTTAAATTTAAATTTAAACCGAAATTTACTTTTCTGAGTGATATTTCTTTAATTTTGCCATGACAGATGTGGATAACTTCGATAGAATGGCGACCCGCTTGGTCGGGCTCAAATGATTTTTTATAACTAATGGAATAAATAGGGGTTTCACATGCTTTGGACTGACTGTTTAACTCGTTTGCGACAAGAGCTTTCGGGAAATGTCTTTACAATGTGGATTCGCCCTTTGGTGGCTGAAGAGCTTAACGACACATTAAAACTTTATGCCCCCAATCCTTATTGGACCCGTTATATTCAGGAACATCATCTCGAGCTGATCACTATTTTGGCAGAGCAAATGTCTGAAGGTCGGGTGCGCAAAGTTGAAATTTTGGTCGATTCCCGTCCAGGTGCAATTCTGTCCGCCCATGAACAACCGGCAACGACCACTGCTGCTTTGCAATCTGTGGTTACACCGATTGCTAGACCCCGGAAAGAAAAAGAAGAAGCAGGCCCTAAAAATAGCCGTAAGCGTTTATTAAACCCATTATTTACTTTTTCGTTATTTGTTGAAGGCCGCTCGAACCAAATGGCCGCGGAAACCTGTCGTAAAGTTTTGACTCAGTTAGGGGCTTCTCAACATAACCCCTTATTTTTGTATGGCCCTACAGGTTTGGGTAAAACGCACTTAATGCAAGCTGTGGGGAATGCCTTATTACAAGCCAAACCCAATGCACGCGTGATGTATATGACTGCCGAAAGTTTTGTGCAAGATTTTGTCAGTTCATTACAACAAGGCAAAGTGGAAGAATTTAAGAAAAATTGCCGCTCGCTGGATTTGTTGTTGGTCGATGATATTCATTTGCTTGCCGGTAAAGAAGCCAGTTTGGTGGAATTCTTTTATACGTTCAATGCGTTGTTGGATGAATCGAAACAGATCATTTTAACCTCGGATCGTTATCCTAAAGAATTGACCGAATTGGACGCGCGTTTAGTTTCACGTTTTTCTTGGGGCTTATCTGTTGGTGTGGAACCACCGGATATTGAAACCCGGATTGAAATTTTATTGAAAAAAGCGGAAAACATCGGGGTTGAGTTGCCGCGTAATTGTGCTTTGTTTGTGGCTCAACAAGTCGTCGCCAATGTGCGTGAACTTGAAGGTGCACTGAACAAAGTCGTGGCTATTTCACGTTTTAAAGGCACCCCGATTGATTTGGATGTGGTGCGTGAATCGTTAAAAGATGTATTGGCGATTCGTGCCCGAACCATCAGTACTGAAAATATCCAGCGTGTGGTAAGTGAATATTTCCGGATTCCGCTGAAAGAAATTGTGGGGCCTAAACGTACCCGTATTTATGCGCGTCCACGTCAGTTGGCGATGGGGCTGGCGCGTGAACTCACTGGCGATAGTTTCCCCGAAATTGGCATGGCCTTCGGCGGTCGTGATCACAGTACTGTGATGCATGCCTGTGAGAAAGTATTGAGCCTTCGTGAGGAAGATCCGATCTTTAATGAAGACTATAAAAACTTGCAACGTTTGTTGCAAAGTTGATCGAATTTGATCAAATTCTATTCTTGCAATGCGGCATATTCTGCCGCATAGTACACTGCTAAAAAACATTTATTTATTATTTATCTTCAGTTGTTAGAGGAATGTACCGTGCGTTTGAAAATCGCGAAAGAAAGCTTACTTAATGTTCTGTCACATGTCGTAGGAGCGGTTGAACGTCGCCACACTTTAAACATTCTGTCTAATGTAAAAATTCAAGTCAGTAATGAATCATTAACCATTACCGGTTCAGATCTGGAAGTGGAATTGGTTGCCAGTACCACGTTAGCCGAAGGTGCGTGTTTGCAACCTGGTGAAACGACTGTGCCTGCGCGTAAGCTGATGGACATTTGTAAATCATTACCGGCTGCTGCATTGATTGACCTTCAAATTACTGAAGATCGTTGTATTTTAAAATCGGGTAATAGCCGTTTTGTGTTGGGAACTTTGCCTGCTGAAGACTATCCGTTATTGAGCAGTGAAAATGCTCAAGGTACGCAAGTGACGGTGACTCAGCGCGAGTTAAAACGCTTGTTTGAAAAAACTGCTTTCGCGATGGCAGTGCAAGATGTGCGTTTTTATTTAACTGGTACCTTGCTTGAAATTGATCAAAACCAGCTTCGCGCAGTGACTACTGATGGTCACCGTTTAGCTTTATGTGAAACAGCAGCAACGTCAACCACCACCCAAGCCATTCAAGCGATTGTGCCACGCAAAGCGGTTGCAGAGTTACAGCGCTTACTCAGCATTGAAGATGAGCAATTGTCTCTACTAATTGGCCGTGAATTATTGAATGTCACTATTAGCACACCAAGCCGTGATAAAGAGCAGAGCAATATCACGGTTCGTTTCACCACCAAGTTAATAGATGGAAAATTCCCGGATTACCGTCGTGTAATTCCACGTGGTGGCGATAAAAATGTATCGATTGCTCATGATGTATTTAAACAGTCCCTGCAACGTGTCGCAATTTTAAGTAATGAAAAATTACGCGGTGTATTCCTGAATTTTGGCGCTGATTCTTTACAATTGCGTGCCAATAACCCAGAACAAGATGAAGCGATTGAAGATCTAGCCATTCAATATGCGGATGCACCGATGGAAATGTCGTTCAATGCACAATATTTATTGGATGTACTCGGTGCGTTGGATGGTGATGATGTCTATATGACCATGACTGAAGCCAATCAATCTGTATTGGTACATGATCCAGCACAACAAGATCAAACCTATGTTGTAATGCCAATGCGGGTTTAATTTGCAGATTTTTTACCAGATCAAATTATGTTTATCACGCGTTTAAATATAGAACGTGTTCGAAACTTAAAAGCGGTTGCACTCCAAGGGTTGCAGCCGTTTAATGTCTTTTATGGCCAAAATGGTTCAGGTAAGACCTCGATTCTAGAGGCCATACATTTGCTGGCAACCGGACGTTCTTTTCGAACCCATATCCCGAAAAACTATATTCAAAATGAAACAAATGACGCGATTGTTTTTGCGCAATCTGCGACTGAAAAAATTGGTATGCAAAAACTGTTATCCGGTGAGCAACTGATTAAAGTCAATGGCGACAATATCGCGACCCAAGGTCAGTTGGCTAAAATTTTACCCTTACAACATATTGATCCACAAAGTACCGACATTATCGACTACGGAGCGAAACCACGTCGCCAATTGATAGACTGGTTGATGTTCCACGTGGAACCGGATTTTTATCATGCTTGGCAGTATTATTCGCGCGCTCTAAAACAACGCAACAGTTTGTTGAAGTCGAGACGAAATCTTAATCTGAATGATTTAGAGCCATGGAATAAAATGCTAGCCGAATATGGCGAAATGCTGCATTCACAGCGCAGTGGAATTGTGGAACAGTGGAAGGTCTACTTTGAGCAGGATTTAAAACATTTATTGCCCAATCTCGAAATTCAAATGGAATATGTTCCTGGTTTTCATACCGAGCTTGGATTGCTGCATGACCTCACTGTGCATCACCAAAAAGACCTAGATAGACGCTATACCGAGTATGGTCCACATCGTGCAGATTTACGTTTAAAAACAACGCTGGGCGATGCTGATGTGGTGCTTTCACGCGGTCAGAAAAAACTGTTAATTGTCGCCTTAAAACTGTCACAGATTGCAATGCTACATGCCTGTAATAAGGAAACTGTGGTATTATTAGATGATGTGACAGCAGAATTAGATTTAACTGCACAACGACGATTAATTGAGCGATTGAGCCAGCTGGGTAGTCAAGTTTTTATTACCACTTTAGAGCACGAATCAGTAAAAAAACATTTACATGATTTGTCTATTTCATATCAATTATTCAATGTTGAAAACGGTCAAGTTCAAGTTGTCGTGCAATAGTTTTTTAGATTTTACCCATCTTTGGATAGACCTATATTTCACTAGGGAGAAACCATGAGTTCAGAAGATCAAGCTGCTTCTCAAACAGAACCAACCAATGAAAAGGCTTATGATTCCTCTAGTATCAAGGTATTACGTGGCCTCGATGCTGTTCGTAAGCGTCCAGGTATGTATATTGGTGATACGGACGATGGCTCAGGCTTACATCACATGGTGTTTGAGGTGGTGGATAATGCCATCGATGAAGCCTTGGCAGGTCATTGTGATGAAATTTTAGTCACCATCCATGAAGATGAATCGGTCAGTGTTTCAGACAACGGTCGTGGTATTCCAACTGATATTCATCCAGAAGAAGGCGTATCTGCTGCTGAAGTGATTTTAACCATTCTTCATGCCGGCGGTAAGTTTGACGATAATAGCTATAAAGTATCCGGTGGTTTACACGGGGTGGGCGTTTCGGTTGTAAATGCCTTGTCAAGTAAATTATTACTGAATATTCGTCGTGCCGGTAAAGTGTATGAGCAAGAATATCATCATGGTGATCCAGTTTATAAATTACGTGAAATTGGTGAAACAACCGAATCGGGTACCACCGTCCGTTTTTATCCAAGTGAGTTAACCTTTAGCCAGACCATTTTCAATGTTGATATTTTAGCGCGTCGTTTGCGTGAACTTTCATTCTTGAATGCCGGGGTTCGTATTGTATTACGTGATGAACGTATCGATGCTGAACATGTATTTGATTATGAAGGCGGTCTGTCTGAATTCGTAAAATATATCAATCAGGGCAAAACCCATTTGAATGATATTTTCCATTTCACCAACCAAGTTGCGGAAACAGGGATTACTGTTGAAGTCGCTTTGCAGTGGAATGATACCTATCAGGAAAATGTGCGCTGCTTCACCAACAATATTCCGCAAAAAGATGGTGGTGCGCATTTAGCCGGTTTCCGCGCAGCATTAACCCGGGGCTTAAACCAGTATTTGGATAGCGAAAATATTCTGAAGAAAGAAAAAGTCGCGGTGACTGGTGATGATGCACGTGAAGGCTTAACTGCAATTGTTTCAGTGAAAGTGCCTGATCCAAAATTCTCTTCACAAACCAAAGAAAAATTGGTTTCAAGTGAAGTGAAACCTGCTGTAGAGCAGGCGATGAACAAGGAGTTTTCTGCCTATTTGCTGGAAAATCCACAAGCGGCAAAATCAATTGCTGGCAAAATTATTGATGCGGCGCGCGCACGTGATGCGGCGCGTAAAGCGCGTGAAATGACACGTCGTAAGAGTGCACTTGATATTGCAGGTCTTCCCGGTAAATTGGCCGATTGCCAAGAAAAAGATCCAGCATTGTCTGAGTTATACTTGGTCGAAGGTGACTCTGCGGGCGGTTCAGCAAAGCAGGGCCGTAACCGCAAGATGCAAGCGATTCTGCCGCTGAAAGGTAAAATCCTGAATGTGGAGCGTGCACGTTTTGACAAAATGATTTCTTCGCAAGAAGTCGGTACTCTGATTACCGCACTGGGTTGTGGTATTGGTCGTGAAGAATACAATCCGGATAAATTGCGTTATCACAAAATCATTATCATGACCGATGCTGACGTCGACGGTTCGCACATTCGTACGCTACTGTTGACTTTCTTCTTCCGTCAAATGCCTGAACTTGTGGAACGCGGTTATATTTATATTGCACAGCCACCATTGTATAAATTGAAAAAAGGTAAGCAGGAGCAATATCTTAAAGATAATGATGCTCTAGAAACCTTCCTGATTTCAAATGCGATTGATGATTTATCTTTGCATATCAGTGCTGAATCTCCTGCAATTTCAGGTCAAGCACTGGCAAAAGTCATTGAAGATTACCAAGTTTCACAGAAAAGTTTGAACCGTTTAACCGTACGCTATCCTGCAAGTTTGCTGGATGGTTTATTGGGTCTGGATGCATTCAAACTTGATCAAAATCATGATGAAGATTATGTGAAACAATGGTCTGAACAGTTACGTGCTGCGATTGAAAAATATCAACCAAGTTTACGTCCTGAAATCAGTTTAGAAGTGTTTGAAAAAGAACATGCTGATGGTTCTAAAGTGGCACATTACTGGCCACGTGTGACCATATATGTACATAACTTGCCGCACTCGTATTTACTTGATTCTGGACTACTGGCTTCTGGTGAATATAAGCGTTTACTGCAAAATTCGAAGAGCTGGTTTAGCTTGCTTGAAGACGGTGCGTATTTGCAAAAAGGCGATCGTAAAATTAATGTCATCACTTTCCATCAAGTGTGGCAGCATATTTTGGCCGATTCACGTCGCGGCATGATGATCCAGCGCTATAAAGGTTTGGGTGAGATGAATGCGGAACAGCTTTGGGATACGACTATGGATCCTGAAAACCGTAACATGTTGCAAGTCACCATTAATGATGCGATTGAAGCAGATCGTATGTTCTCTTGTTTGATGGGGGATGATGTAGAACCACGTCGTGCCTTTATTGAAGAAAATGCCTTAAACGCGGATATCGATGCTTAATGTATTGATAAGTTAAATTGTAAAAAGCACCCTTCGGGGTGCTTTTTTTATGCTATTTTTATCTAAATACGATTAACTTTTAGCCATCTTTGTTTTATAAAAGTGACTTATTCCTCTGTCATGATGAGTCCTGCGCAAAGGATATCATCATGCAATATTACGAGGTTAGTACAATGGATAATCAACTGGAACAGATCCGGGACATATGGAGCAATGCATTTTTTACCGGTAATTTTGAGGTGTTGGCTCAGTATGAACATGAACAGTTTAAGGTGGTTTATGAGCAGGAAAGTCGAGTTGAAAGCAATTTTACCCGTTATGAACGTATTGCTCATGCTGTGAAAAATGGCGTATGGAAACCACAAAAACCCAGCATTGAATTTGAA
This sequence comes from Acinetobacter sp. TSRC1-2, assembly GCF_049895885.1. Classification (NCBI taxonomy): domain Bacteria; kingdom Pseudomonadati; phylum Pseudomonadota; class Gammaproteobacteria; order Moraxellales; family Moraxellaceae; genus Acinetobacter; species Acinetobacter sp. TSRC1-2. Next base: position 15,332 of record NZ_JAFCTF010000017.1, on the reverse strand, counting down.
GAGTTTGAGTTTGATCGAGATTTGAAGCATTGTAAGGTTTTACTTGGTTTGGAAGATCAAAGACAAATTCAGGAATTATGGGTCAACGAAGGTGATTGGAAAATTATCGAACTCAGGTTTTTAAAACGTAAAAAGCCTCAACAAGATGAATAAAAAGTCTTATTTTCTTTAAAAATACGAATGTGGATAAGTCTATTTTGTTTAATAAAAATATGAAAATTAATTTATCCACAGCATAAACTGGTATTTTATTTTAAATTCAAAGTTGGTTTTATGAATATTGTGGATAATTTTTTTAAATTTAAAAGTTAGTTTTGAATTTAAAGTTAATAGATGAGGATTTTTAAATTTAAAGATACTGACATCTTGGTGAGGGATATCGCTATAAAAGTGTTGTGTAGAAAAATTAAAAAATCGCAGTACACGTTTGAAATTGTACTGCGATCATAAAATAAGCATCACTTTAGTTTTGCTTAAGAGTGGTGAATTGGCTTATTCGAACGCACCTTCCAGTTCTTCCAACTCCATCATTAGCTCTAACATTTTTTCTTCAGCTTCAGCTAATTTCGCTTTTAACTCGGTTTGTTCGTTCATGAGCTTCAGCAAATCATCTTTGCGATTCGCCTCATATAAAACAGTATCACCGAGCAATGTTTCGATTTCTGTTAAACGAGTTTGCGTTTTAGCAATCTGAGTTTCAATTTTTTCAATATTCTTGCGAACAGGACGACTGAGTTCACGACGACGCGCAGCTTCTTTACGTTGTGCCTCTTTGTCCAGTTTAGAAATCGTGGGTTTGACTTCAACTTGTGACTTCACTGGAGCAGCAGGTTGTTGACCGTTTTTCATCATGTCGATACGCGCTTGACGTAACCAATCTGCATATGCAGTTAAATCGCCATCAAACTCACGGCTTTGACCGCCATGAACTAGAATCAACTCATCACATACACTGGCAATAAGTTGACGTTCATGCGATACCAAAACCACAGCCCCTTCAAAATCTTGTAATGCCATGGTTAATGCATGACGCATATCCAAGTCTAAATGGTTGGTCGGTTCATCCAGAATGAGTACATTTGGACGTTGCCATACAATCAGTGCCAGTGCTAAACGGGCACGTTCACCCCCCGAGAAACTTTCACTTGGGGTATCCATGCGTTCGCCACTAAAACCGAAACTGCCAAGGAAAGAACGCAAACTGGCTTCACTGATTTTTTTATCGGCAATACGAGACAATTGCAGCATTGGGCTGGCCTTACCATCCAAAGCATCCATTTGATGCTGTGCAAAATAACCGATATTTAACAATTCAGAATCTTTACGGGTACCTTGAAGCAGTTGTAAGTCACCCACCAATGATTTAATCAGCGTCGATTTACCTGCACCATTCATTCCCAGTAAACCAATACGGCTGGTCGGGGTAATTTGTAGGCTCACATTGGTCACAATCAGTTTGTCACCATAACCAATATCCGCATGCTCAAGTTCGAGCAGTGGAGAACTCATTTTAGTCGGTTCACGGAATGAGAAGGTAAATGGTGTATCAACATGCGCTGCAGATAACTCTTGCATACGTTCAAGTTGTTTAATACGGCTTTGTGCTTGTTTGGCTTTGGTTGCTTGTGCCTTAAAGCGGTCGATATATTTCTGCAAATGTGCGCGTGTTTCTAATTGCTTTTCATAAGCTTGCTGTTGTTGAGCCAAACGTTCACTACGAGTACGTTCGAAAGTTGAATAGTTACCGGTATATAGAATCAGTTCTTGATTTTCAATATGTAAAATATGATCGGTAATGGCATCTAAGAAATCACGGTCATGCGAAATCAGAATCAGTGTACCTTCATAGGCTTTTAACCAGTCTTCTAGCCATAAAATCGCGTCTAAGTCTAAATGGTTGGTCGGTTCATCGAGTAACAACAGATCTGAACGGCTCATCAAGGTACGCGCAAGGTTCAGACGCATACGCCAACCGCCGGAGAAGCTTGAAACATCCAGTTGTGACTGATGTTCAAAGAAACCTAAACCCGCCATTAATTGTGATGCTTTAGACGGTGCAGAATAGCCATTAATTTCGTCAAAACGACCATATAAATGTGCAAGTTCATCATCGCTTAAGCTCTCTGGGTGATCTAATTTTTTTTGAATTTCCCAAAATTCTTCATCGCCTGACAAAACAAAATCAATCGCTTTCATCTCTAACGCTTTGATTTCCTGCGCCATATGCGCAACGGTCCAAACCGCAGGGCGAGTTAAAGAACCTCCATCGGATTCCATACCACCGAGCAGGGCAGAAAATAGCGTGGATTTTCCTGCACCATTTACACCAGTTAAACCAATTTTCCAGCCTGGATGGAGTTGCATGGATGCTTTTTGAAATAAAACACGTCCACTGCGACGTATAGAAAGTTGATCTAACTGAATCATTAAAATATCTAAATGAGAAAATGGTGTACGTATTCTAAAGGAAGTGACTGAGAAAAGAAAAAGACTAAGACATTATTATGTGGATAAAAGAGGGGCTTTACGTAAATAAATAAAAATGTGACAAGTTGTGCAAAAAAAGCCTTTCATCAGAAATAGAATTAAGTCTCTATTTTTACCTTTAAAACAACATTATAGTCATTTCATAAGGGAATATATAAAAAATTAGGGATGAGCATGAAAAAAGAGATTTTGATTTTATCCACTGGACTATTATTCAGTTTTTCAAATTTGGCACAGGCAAAACAAAATATATGTGTTTTTGATTTGTTGGGAAAAGCCGGTGAATCTTATAAATTGCTCGAAGAATGGGCCTTGGCCAGTAAGCAATGGGGTGGGGACGTCACTCTTATTTCTTATCAAGATGAAACCAAAGTTGAACAAGATTTTAAATCTGGTCAATGTGATGCCTTTTATATGACCTCAATGCGTGCGCGTGCCTATAATAAATTTGCTGGCTCAATTGATGCGATTGGTGGCGTACCAAGTAATGATATAGCACAAAAATCCATAGCCTATGTACTTGATAAACGTAATGAAAAACGTCTTATCAATAGCATGGGTAAAGAAACCTTTGAAGTGGTAGGGATTGGGCAAATTGGTTCGGCGTATATTTTTGTTCGTGATCGTTCAATTAATTCTTTAGCTCGCGCAGAAGGCAAAAAATTCGCTGTATTACATTATGATTATGCTCAAAAAATTATGGTCACGCGTGTTGGGGCTGTTCCTGTCATGTCCGAGATTTCAAATTTCATCAAAAAATTTAATCAAGCTGAGGTCGAGATTGTTGCCGCACCTGCTTATGCCTTTAAACCACTAGAAATATATAAAGGTTTAGGTACCCAAGGAGCGATGATTAATTTTCCAGTGGTGAATGTCACCGCCGATTTGATTATACGTAAAAATAAATTCCCTGAAGGTTTTGGCATGCAATCTCGTAGTTGGTTCGTCAAACAGTTACCGAAAAGCTTTGCCATGGTTAAACGTATGGAAGCTGCAATTCCGGCAAAATACCGCATGAATTTAAGCAAAGAAGACCAAGTGAAATATCAAAAAATTCTGCGTGAAGGACGAATTGATTTAACCAAACAAGGAATTTATGAACCAGCGATGATGACGGTATTGAAAAAAGCCCGTTGTACTGTGGAAAGAACCAATTTTGAGTGTTCTTTGAGTGGTGAATAAGAAGGATGTTCTGTAGTAATTTGTAAAATCTTTAGAATTTTCCATTTAGTCTCTGAAACTATTTTTATTTAAGTTTATGATTTAATTATTGATTTAAGAAATTAAAAACGGACTGTATGTATAAAGTAAAAATGGAGTAAATACTCTATTTTTTTTAATAAACTTGCATAATATTTGTGCCATGAATGGACACTCGTCAAACAACAAGATTCTGAAAAGGACCCTTACAATGAAAAAAACGATTCTCGCATTAGCAGCATTTTCTGCTATTGGTTTCGCGACAACAGCCCAAGCAGAAAAGGTGAATGTTTGTGTATTCGATTTACTGGGTAAATCTGGTGAGTCTTATCAAATGGCCCAGGAATGGGCATTGGCGGCCAAAGGTTGGGGAGCCGATATTAATTTAATTCCACGTCAAGATGAAGCTGTTGCGGATAATGATTTTAAAGCTGGCAAATGTGCCGGCGTTTTTATGACGGCGATGCGTGCACGTCAATACAATAAATTTGTGGGTTCTATTGATGCTTTAGGGGGGGCACCAAGTAATACCATTGCTCAGCGTGCGATTACATTTGCGCTTGATAAGCGTAATGCTCCAAAAATGGTCAGTAATTTAAGTGGTAAAAAATATGAAGTTGCTGGTATTGCACCTTTAGGTTCAGCTTTTATTTTTGTACGTGATAAGAGTATTGATTCAATTGAAAAAGCCGCAGGCAAAAAATTTGCAGTATTGGGTTATGACGATGCGCAAAAAATTATGGTGCAACGTGTAGGGGCACAAGCTGTGATTTCAGATGTATCGAACTTTGTGGCGAAATTTAATAATGGTCAGGTCGATATGGTAGGTGCGCCCGCCTATGCATACAAACCTTTAGAAATCTATAAAGGTCTAGGTGCAAATGGTGCAATGTTCAATTTCCCGGTACTGCAAGTGACGTCAGATTTTGTGATTCGTCCTGATCAGTTCCCAGCGGGTTTTGGACAAAAATCACGTGATTGGTTCGTGAAAAACTTGCCAAAAAGTTTTGCGATGATTAATCGCCTTGAAGCCAGTATTCCAGCCAAGTTTAAAATGAACTTAACCGCAGATGATAAAACCAAATATCAAAAAATGTTACGCGAAGGTCGTATGGATATGACCAAACGTGGCGTTTACGATGCTAGCATGATGACGGTGTTGAAAAAAGCACGCTGTTCTGTCGATAAAGCGAATTTCGAATGTTCACTTGGCGGCGAATAACCTTGATTTTAAAAAAGAAAGCCTAGCTTAACTCTAGGCTTTTTTGTTAAGTTGAATATGTCATTTTTGCCATTGTTGTCAGTCCAAAAAGGCGTAATCTCAAAAAATAATGATAAAAATTTTTATCAGAAAAAGAAAAACAAGCCTAGAAAGCATGTGATTCGCGATGAATAAAAACTCAAAAAAATTTAGTCTTTAACTGAATAAAAACAAAGACACAAGGAAGAAAAATTCATGATGCAATGGTCTAAAGCGCTGCTACTTGGTGTAGGTCTGTGTGCTGTAACTGGTGTTAGTCAAGCAAAACAGGTGATGTGCGTATTCGATTTGGTGGGTAAAAGTGGTGATGTCTTTACCTTAATGAAAGATTATCAATTAGCAGCCAAAAACTGGGGGGCTGATATTGAATTACGTGTGGGTCAAAACGAAGCAGTCATTGCTGAAGACTTTAAGGCAGGTAAATGTGATGCGATTAGTGTCACAGGTATGCGGGGTCGCCAGTTTAACGATTTTACCGGTTCTCTAGATGCCATTGGCGCGATTCCTGATTTAAAACTTGCGGTTAAAGTGATGCAAGGTTTAGCCAGCCCGACTTTTGCCAAACATATGCTACGTGGAAAATATGAAGTGGTGGGTGTCATTCCAGTTGGAGATGCTTTTTTAATGGTTAATGATCGTAGCATTAACACGGTCGCTAAAGCTGCAGGTAAAAAAATTGCAGTCCTAGATTATGATGAAGCACAAAAAATCATGGTTCAGCAAATTGGTGCACAGGCAGTCAGTGCGGATGTTACCAATTTTGGGGCCAAATTTAACAATGGTCAGGTCGATATAATTGGTGCGCCTGCTGCCGTATTTAAACCTCTAGAATTATATAAAGGTTTAGGTAATAAAGGCGCGATTGTAAATTATCCAATTTTACAAGTGACTGGTAATATTATTATCCGTCCAGATAAATTTCCAACAGGCTATGGACAAAAATCACGTGAATGGGTAAGAGGTCAGTTACCGCGTGCATTTGGTATTTTGGGTAAAATGAAAGCAGATATTCCACAAAAATATTGGATGCAAATTCCTGCAGTGGATAAGCCAGGCTATCAAAAAATGATGCGCGAATCGCGTGTCGATTTAACCAAACGTGGGGTATATGATAAGCGTATGATGAAATTGTTATGGCAATTCCGTTGTAAGGAAGATCCGAAGAATTTTGAATGTAGTCTTCAAGATGAGAACTACAAACAATCTTGAGAAAAATATTCAGATTTAACTTTAAATCTTCAAATACTGACCATATATTGGGTATGCTATACTTCAAATATGGTCTTTATCTTTTAAAGACAACTGAATTGAACAGAGGAAACCAACATGAATGCCCAAGCTCTGGTGCTAACCGACAATGCTGCGAATAAAGTACGCCAATTGCGTGATAGTGAAGGCAATCAAGAATTAATGTTACGCGTTTATGTTACAGGTGGCGGTTGTTCTGGTTTCTCTTATGGCTTTAACTTCGCTGAAAGCATGAATGAAGATGATGCTGAATTTGTCAATGGCGACGTGAAAATGCTGGTTGATTCTTTAAGCTATCAATATCTTGTGGGTTCAGAAGTGGATTATATTGAAGGTCTAGAAGGTTCACGTTTTGTGGTTCAGAACCCAAATGCAACCACAACCTGTGGCTGTGGTTCTTCCTTCTCACTTTAATAAAAAAATTTAAAAAACCCTCCTGATTTGGAGGGTTTTTTATGAAATAGAGAATTTATTATGGTTCTAATTTAGCCGCTTCTAAAATATCAAAAATAACAGTTGTCACATCTTGGCTTAAATCACGATTGTTAAAAATTTCATGCGCTGTAATGGTGACATCTGTATCGCTTGGCAATAGGCGTTGTTCTTCTTCAATCAAATGCTGAATAGGTAATAGGGTCTGTTTTATTTCCAAATGTAGAATATCTTTAAACTCAAGATTTTCATCTTCCAGCTCAATCAATTGTTCGTTTAAAAATGGCAATAAAATAGAATGGAGGTAAGGTCTAATCTCAATAATATCAAAAATTTCAATCTCACGTGTTTGCTCAATTGTACTAATGTGATCATTCATTTCAATCAGAATATGGTAGTAACTCACACGCGTCTCCAGAGATTTTATGTTGTCATTTATTGACATCACAATAACATGAAATGAGCTTATTTGCCGCTCTATTGCTATGCATATACTTATAAAAAGTAAGGGATTTTTGCATTGTATCTCGTATTGGCCTAACGTGCCTGGAACAAGGCCAAATCCGCTGCCGATAATCTGAAATTTTGCATCTGTTGATCTTTCATTACAGGATACATCAGTGCTTGAGGATCTTGATTGTGTTCTAAGCCCAGTGCATGTCCAAATTCATGTGCAAGGGTTAGGCGTAAATCGTCTGCTGACTCGAACTCATAAATATTAATTTGTTTACCATTAAATAAGCCTTTATCAAATAAATGCGGTTGAAAGCGTTGATTAAATTGCTCGACCGACTGGCTTAACTGATGATTGATTTGATTCAGTTCATCCACATGGCTATTCAGTTGCTGAATTTTTTGGTTATACAGATTAATTTCCTGCTCTAGGGCAAAAATTTGTTGTTGTAACTGATGACGTTGTTGTATGAACAGATCCCGTTGTGCAGGACTTACACTTTTGTTTTGATTGATCAGGGCAATTTGCTGATTATATTGACTTAATTGGTTATCAAGTTGGTTTTTTTTAGCATCGAGCAGGGCATTGTTGCGGTCTATTTCCTCTTTGAATTGCTTGAGATTTTGATTTTTATTCGACCATATTTTTTGATTTTGTTCGATATTGCCCAGTTGTTGGCGACGTTGATTCGATTCATCTTGGCGTTGATCATAAATTAAATGAATCGCCAGTTTGGCATTTGGATCATAGACAAAATAATCTTTGGCTGTACCTTGTTTCCAAATATCCGTGGCTTGTTGGCTAATGAGTTGCAATTCATTCTTAGTTAAACCAAAACGTGGATCGACTTCTGCAATACGATAACGCAGGCGTGTATCGAACGGATGCTGAATACGATCCAACACGTTATTGTGCCGAATTTGGGGATGATTTCGAGTTTGATAAGTCATGAGCAAAAAGAACATGACCAAAAGGCAGAGTACAACCAAGCGCATAATAGCTGGAAAAGTTATTTATTTTAATTACTGTATAACATTTATCCACATTGTAGAAATAAAAAAACCGCGCTTTCGCGCGGTCTTTTTAACTCTTTCGAGCCAAATTAAAGCGACAAATTATTTCTTGTCATCTTTAACTTCAGTGAACTCAGCATCAACTACGCCGTCGTCCGCTTTTTGAGATTGACCTGCATCACCTTGGAAAGCGTTAGGATCAAAACCTTCAGCACCACCTTGAGCGCCTTGGGCAGCTTCATAAGCACGTTGGCTAATTGGCATGATGATGTTTTGAAGTGTTTCAGTTTTTGCTTTGATTTCTTCAACGTCATTTTCTTTAGTTGAAGCTTCAAGCTCTGAAACCGCAGTTTCAATTGCAGTTTTTTCGTCGCTAGTCACTTGTTCACCAAGATCTTTCACTGCTTTTTGAGCAGAAGAAACGAGGGCATCTGCTTCGTTACGTGCTTTAGCCAGTTCTTCGAACTTACGATCTTCTTCAGCATTCGCTTCAGCATCTTTAATCATTGCTTCAATTTCAGCATCGCTCAAACCAGAGTTTGCTTTAATTTGAATTGACTGTTCTTTACCAGTGCTCTTGTCTTTCGCAGACACTTTCAAGATACCATCAGCATTGATGTCAAAAGATACTTCAATTTGTGGCACACCACGTGGAGCAGGTGGAATGTCGCCTAATTGGAAGTTACCCAACAATTTGTTTTGCTGAGCCATTTTACGTTCACCTTGGAACACAGAAATGTCTACAGCAGGTTGGTTGTCAGCAGCAGTTGAGAACACTTGAGATTTCTTCGCAGGAATCGTGGTGTTTTTCTCGATGATTGCAGTTAACACGCCACCCATTGTTTCGATACCAAGAGTCAGCGGAGTCACGTCTAGAAGCAATACGTCAGTTTTGTCACCAGACAATACCGCACCTTGAATCGCAGCACCCATTGCTACTGCTTCGTCAGGGTTCACGTCTTTACGTGGCTCACGACCGAAGAATTCTTGTACTTTTTGTTGTACAAGTGGCATACGAGACTGACCACCCACAAGGATTACGTCAGAGATGTCGCTTGTTGAAAGACCCGCATCTTTAATCGCAATACGGCAAGGCTCAATGGTGCGAGCAACTAAATCAGCAACCAAACCTTCAAGTTTAGAACGTGTTACGTTGATCACCAAGTGTTTAGGACCAGTCGCATCCGCAGTGATATATGGAAGGTTGATTTCAGTTGCGTTAGAAGAAGAAAGCTCGATTTTTGCTTTTTCAGCAGCTTCTTTCAGACGTTGTAACGCAAGTGGATCTTGTTTTAAGTTAAAGCCTTGTTCTTTCTTGAACTCTTCAACTAGGTATTCAATTAAAGCGTTATCGAAGTCTTCACCACCCAGGAAGGTATCACCATTAGTCGACAATACTTCGATTTGTTGGTCGCCATCTAGGTCAGCGATTTCAATGATGGATACGTCGAAAGTACCACCACCCAAGTCGTAAACCGCGATTTTACGGTCGCCTTCTTTTTTGTCCATACCGAACGCAAGCGCCGCAGCAGTTGGTTCATTGATGATACGTTTAACATCAAGACCTGCAATTCGACCAGCATCTTTGGTGGCTTGACGTTGCGCATCATTGAAGTAAGCAGGAACAGTAATCACCGCTTCAGTGACAGTTTCACCCAAATAATCTTCTGCGGTTTTTTTCATCTTTTTCAAGATTTCAGCAGAAACTTGTTGTGGTGCTAATTTTTTATCGTTTACATCAACCCAAGCATCGCCATTGTCTGCTTGAATAATTTTGTACGGTACAAGACCGATATCTTTTTGAACCGCTTGGTCTTGGTACTTACGACCGATCAAACGTTTGATTGCGAATAATGTATTTTTAGGATTGGTTACTGCTTGACGTTTAGCAGATTGACCTACCAAAATTTCGCCATCTTTATATGCAATAATCGATGGAGTTGTACGAGCGCCTTCAGCGTTATCGATAACTTTAACTTTGTCGCCTTCAAGTACTGCTACGCAAGAGTTTGTAGTACCTAAATCAATACCAATGATTTTAGCCATTTGGATGCTTCCTCAAAATTATTTTTTGCAATGTTTTTGCTTGTTATCCGATATGAGAGCCATTCAAAATTTTTCAAGTTTATTTCATTAAAAAAAGTGAAAAACTCTCGAATTTCTTTACCTTATTGACCGACTAAGACCATTGCTGGACGAAGTAAACGGTTCGACAAGGTATAACCTTTTTGCAATACGGTGCCAATTTCACCTGCTTTAACATCAGGTGCGATACCCACTGCTTGGTGCAAGTCTGCATTGAAACCATTACTCATATTCACTTCAACTACCCCGAATTTTTCTAGTGTAGTTAGCAGTGATTTCAATGTGAGTTGCACACCCTCAAGTAATGGAGATTCAATATCACCTGCAGCTTGAATGGCGCGTTCTAAATTATCGACAGTGTCGAGTAATTCTTTGGCGAACTTCTCGATAACAGTTTCTTTATGCTTTTCAGCATCACGTTGAATGCGTTCCACGCTTTTTTGCGCTTCATATACCGCATTTGCGGTACGGGCTTTCTCAAGTTTTAAACTTTCTTGCAAATTAGTGATCTGTGCTTGTAAATCTTCAACTGAAACTTCAACTTGTTCTGTCTCAGCTTGAGTTTGTGTGGTTTGTTGATCAGCTTGCTCTTGTCCTAGATCTTGAGCGTGTTCATTATGCTCAGCCGCCATAGATTTACTCCGTTTAAATGGGTTCTTAAACATGTACAGTCCTTTTGGCTTCAGTGCTAACTGGGTTAATCCTGAACTGCCATGAGTGATAAAATTCATGATTAATACAAAGGTCGGGGCAGGCGATAAAAAATCAAGCGAGACAATCAATTAAATCTGTTTAATTTGAGTGAAATTATCAAAAAATCTGGTTTTTCGAACATTAAGGTAAAAACTATGAGGTTCTTTTATAGGTCAATATTGAGTGAATAGATAAAACAACAAAGCAGCTTATGTGAAAGCCTGCTTATAAGTTAACGGAAGAATCAAGTTTTATTGCACTACATCAGTCTGTATGTGAGATAGGGGAAAGAAGGATAGGAAAACGCAAAGTGGAATTAATCTTGTAAGGTGTAATATCAAACTTAGACTTAAAAAGCGATCAATATGAAATAACTTATATATTTCTTAGATTAGCATTTGAAGTGCAATACCATGCTCTTGAAATAATACCTGACTCGGACTTCTAAAGCCGAGTCTTTTTCTTGGACGGTGATTCAAGCGGTTCGTGATCTCTGCAATATATTCATCTGTGTAGTCATTCAGATTACTGCCTTTTCTAATATATTGGTGTATCAACCCGTTTGTATTTTCATTCGTGCCTTGTTGCCATGCACTGTAAGGATCAGCGAAATAGAACTCTATTTTTAATTCTTCAGCAATATGATCATGCAGACTAAACCCCTTCCCATTATCTACTGTAATTCTTTCTAACTGACCTTTGAGTGGTTTAAGTAAATCAACAGTTGCCTGACAGCCCTCCTCACTCTTACGAGAGCTACACTTTTTAAGCCATAGACAACCTGTTTTCCGAGCGACAAGGGAGACTAGAGACTGCTGATGCTTCTTGCCTACACTCGTATCTATTTTCAGATCACTAAAGCGTAACGGTTAAATCTTTACAGCATTATATTTTGATGCTCATGATTTTTATAAAAAAACCTTTGTTGAAAAGGGCATTGAACAGATAACAGGATTTTAATTGTCGCGACGATCTCGAACGCGCTTATCAGTATCGCGGCGATGATCATCCCAACGTTTTTCTTGAAATTTACCTGGCTGTTGGATTTTTTGACGATGTTGTTCTGAGCGTTGGCGTTCAAGTTCACGCTTTTTGCGATCCCAATTCGATTGGTTGTTTCGATTTTGTTCGCTAGCTCTCTTGCGCTGTTCTAATTGATGTTGCTGTTCACGTTTTTTACGCTCCCAATCAGACTGTTTTTGACGATTTTGTTCCCACTGGCGACGTTCAAGCTCACGTTTTTTACGTTCAAGCTCAATTCGGTTTTGACGTTGTTGATATTCCCAACGTTGTCGGTCTCGCTCTCGGTCATATCGATCGTCAGAATTCCGATCATAACGACGGTCATAGCGATTATCATAACCCCCATTGTAATAACCCCCATCCTCTGGCAATGCCACACAACCTACAGCTAAAAATGTAGTGGCTAAACAGAGTATGATCAGTTTTTTAGTCATGGTTTGCACCCTTCTTCTTTTAAGGAGTAGCAAAAAACTCCGAAATATATATGGAAATTGTCAATGACAAGGTATAAAAAGAAGATTAGCGTATGAATGTTTTTACTGTGTATACAGATGATTAGACTTATATAAGAGTATGGTCACTTATTTGCTGATCATGTAGAAAATGTGAAGAATATAATAAAAGGAAGGAATAGTGATGGTTGCTTTTAATCGAACGCTACAGACAATGATAGAAAAAGGGCAAGGCACCGCAGCACGTACCTTGGATCGATTACCGAGTTTTGCGCAAAAGTCTTTAGTTAAAATTTTAAGATATCCGCACCAATATCCTGAGCTTGATCCTTTAATTCAATGCATGATGGCAGCCCAGTTAAGACAGGGCAATAGTGGTTTCATTGGTGAAGATGTTATCCACGCGCGTAAAACTTTTGATTTACAAATGCAGGCGATTAAAAGCAAACCCACGCCAGTAAAGCGGGTTGAAGATTTAAGGCTTGCTTTACATAGTGGCACGATCTTCGCGCGGCATTATCATCCTGCACCGAATAAGAAACTTCCCATGATGGTATTTTATCATGGCGGTGGTTTTGTGGTGGGAAGTCTAGACTCTCACGATGAAGTGTGTCGTTTACTTGCAGTACATGCAAAGGTTCAGGTGCTGAGTATTGACTATCCCCTGGCGCCAGAAGCAAGCCCAACCAAAGTAATTCAAACCTGTGAAGATGCACTGGCATGGGTATATCAAAATAGAAAACAGTTTAAAATCTTAAAAAATAGAATTTCGGTGGCAGGAGATAGTGCAGGCGGCAATATTAGTGCAGTCGTTGCCCAGCGTAGTGCCAACAAAGTTCATGCACCTCAAGCGCAATTATTGCTCTATCCTGCGGTAGATTTTAAAAGCCGTCATCCATCCTTCCATGCTTATAAAGAAGGCTTGATTCTGACCGGTGAAGATGTCGATTTTGTAACGCACTATTATGCACAAACTCATCAAGTTGAACTGGATGATCCGATTGTTTCACCGACCTATGGCAAACATGACAAACTAGCTCCTGCATTTGTGATTACTGCGGGTCATGATGTATTGCATGATGAAGGTGAAATTTATGCCTATAAGTTACGTCATCGGGGCGTGAAAGTGCATTATCAGGAATATAGTGATCAAGCGCATGGCTTTGTGAATCTAACTCCAGTTTCTTATCGAGCTAAAAAGTACTTTATTGAAATTAGTAAAAACTATAGAAAGTTTTGGGATAAACACGCTTAAGCTTTTTTTAATAAATTCGACTATTTATGTAAAAGGTGTTTCACGTGAAACATCTTTTTATTTTTTATTCATTTTGGCTGCAGGTAGCGTGAGTTTAAATTCGGGAACATAAAAACTCTGTAAATATTTAGCTTGAGAAAAATCTGGAAAGATATCCAGCGTATTTTGCCAAGAGGCTTGTTTGAGTTTACACAGCTTGCCACGAAATTGGGGACTGAACTGATAATGTAAACCTTGCCAGGTCTGATGAATATTGAGCAGCCGTGCGGGTACGTGATGGCTATTAATGTAAAAAGCCTGGCTATGCTTGTACTTCTGCAAATGCAAACTCATTTCTTGTTGCTGAAATGAAATATTGCAATACACCACATCATCTTTTATCACCCATTCGAATTGAGCCAATTGTTTCGGAATTCCCCAAAAATGTTGACCATTCACCACAGATGCCTCGGTAGATACATAAATTTTAGGAATCAAAGATAAACGTCTTTTGCTCATTAATGGATGATCTAGAATCAGAAGCTCATCATATGGCCCCACTGGGGATTCATGATAACGAACCAACATGATCTGTATAACACGTCCAATCGGAGAGGGAGCAAGATGGAAAGCTTGATTAGATTTAATAAAGTTCGGTGTTAACCAGTAATTCAAAATAAAGGCATCACCATATAAATGCCAAGGTGGATGGTGATGAAAATTTTTAGCAATTAATTCTTCACTCATTGTCATTCTCGTTTTATCTCAAAAAGAGATGCTGTTTTATTTATAATGAATGATTAATATATAGACATTCACAATTACAACTTGAAGTAGAAGAGTAAAGAAATGTTAAAACAAACGTTATTCGCTGTCGGTGCTGCCTTTATGAGTTTGCAAGCAATCGCGGCAAACTCCATTGTAGAAATGAAAACATCCATGGGAAATATTGAAATAGAGCTCTTTAATGATAAAGCCCCTATTTCAGCGAAAAATTTTGAAGGCTATATAAAGGATAACTTTTATAACGGCACCATTTTTCATCGCGTGATTCCGGGCTTCATGATTCAGGGGGGAGGAATGGATGCCAACATGGTAGAGAAGCAAACCAAAGCCCCAATTCAAAATGAATCGTACAATGGTTTGAAAAATATCCGTGGCACTTTAGCGATGGCGCGTACCAATAGTCCAAATTCTGCAAGCAGCCAATTCTTTATTAATACAGTAGATAATGACTTTCTAAATAAAAGCCAGATGAATGCAGGATATGCCGTGTTCGGTAAAGTTACTAAAGGTATGGATGTGGTCGATAAAATTACTCAAGTACCGACTGCAAACTTTGGAATGCATCAAAATGTACCCAAGCAAGTAGTGAAAATCGTTAGTGTGACTGTTAAAGCAGCACCTGAGAAAAAGTAATACAAATTAAAGCAGAAATATAAAAATTAATATTTTTGCTTTAAAACAAGATCTTATAATTATTTTGTATAGAATTGACCCAATTTGGTGCATAAAAAAACTACACTCGATAAAGCAAGCAGTTAAAAGCGCTTGCACGTGTAGGAAATTGCCCTATAATGGGCGCATACCAACGAGATATGTTGAAACGAACGAAGCGCGAAGCGTTAAGTTGTTAAGATTATCTTGTTGTTTCTTGTCTCTGACGAAGAGCAAGATAGATCATTAAGAGATTATGAAGAACAACTTGTGTGGATTTTTACTGGTTGATTGATCGAAATTATTTTCATTG